>DODH01000314.1 GCA_003545625.1 Nitrospina sp. | reverse complement strand
AAGTCTTTTGGGAGTTTATTCTGGGTTGCATGGGCTTTTCCTTTTGGTGCACTAGGAGAAATTCAGTTGCCAAACGGGGAAGAAGCTTGAGAAGAATTTATATAATAGTATACTTATCTAGCGAAAAGTTCCCCATTTTTCCCTCCTGTGAAATGCGGTTTTTTGGAAATATCTATTTTTTATTTGGCTCTCCAATATCACAAAACGATGGCCGAAACTCATAAAATTTAGATACTCGATAAGAAAACAAATAGTTACATAAATCCATCCGCGATAGAGCCCGAACAATCAATAAACTGAGTTCTGCCGGTACCGTCAGGAAGCATAAATCCAAGCTAAATAAGTTGGGTTCTGACAGACTCTATGCTACTATTGGCCATAAGAAGGGTTGGCAAATTGATGATTGTTTTTTTGTTGAAAATCGTCTGAATGAAATCGGATCGCAAATTTATGGGTTTTATTGTCCCAACCGTCTAAGTGCAACCTTGGATGGTTTTTTTTGCACCGAACAAGGCCAAAATGCCAACCTTAATTTAAATTCGGGAAACTCTGGTTGCCGGGTCAGAAAAAAGGTTCCCGCTAATTCGCAGGAGAGTATCTAGCATGGCTCAAGGAAAAGTAAAGTGGTTTAACGAAAGCAAAGGTTATGGTTTTATCGAATCCGATGATGGGGAAGATTGTTTTGTTCATTTTTCAGAAATCCAAAGCGATGGCTTCAAAACTCTCCACGAAGGCCAGGCCGTGGAATTTGAAAAGACCATGGGTCAAAAAGGGCCACAGGCCTCAAAAGTTATTCCTAAATAAAATAGTCTAAAATGTCGTTCTCCGGCAGAGTTTTACTCTGCCGGTTGAGTTTGACCACTAACCCGTCGCGCACGCGATCTATTGAAATGAGGGCAATTAATGCATGAAGTGAAAGTTTATGATAGTTCAGGAAAGTTGAAAAAAGTAATTTCCGTTAAAGCCCTAACCAAAAGATCTGACCAGCAAATCAATTCTCCCTCCTTATATATCAAGAAGGGACGTAAGGCAAAACCTTCTGTCAAAGTATTGGACAAGGATCTCAAGTCCGCTCAAGCATAATAACTCTTGAGGTCTGGGGCTTATTTTCGCATAGATTCCAGTAAGCGAAAAAGCCCCGGCACTGTTTTATCCCGCTTTATCCACCTCCGTCTCAATCTGCACACCAATTCTGCCACAAACACCATTTTTCACGAGCCAACTACAGGGACATAAAAATCAGATCAGGCAATCATTGTGCTTCCTAATCTGATTTTTATGATGGATCAACACCTTGTTATTGATACAATAGCACCATGCCTTTGAAAATCGCATTGATCAATATGCCCTTCGGGTTTCATATATACCCGTCCATCCAATTGGGAACACTCTCGACCTTGCTGAAAACCCACGGTTGTGAGGTAAAAAGCCACTACCTGAACCTTCATTTTGCGCATCAACTAGGCTTGCCTGTTTACAACCAACTCTGTGAAAAAAGGTTCCTGATTGGCGAGTGGCTATTTTCGCATCCCCTATTTGGGAACAATGCCAGGAATCAGGACTATATGGACCATTTCGCCCCGCATATTGAAGATGTTTGCCGTTCCATTGAGCGCCCCAAGGAGTACCTGCTGGATGTAAAAACCAAAATGGTTCCCGAATTTCTTCAATGGTCCCGGGATGCCTGCGACTGGGGAGCCTTTGATATCGTAGGCTTTTCCTCGACATTCAATCAAAACGTCGCCAGCCTGACCCTTGCTAAATTGATCAAGGAAAAATATCCACATGTGAAAATCCTGTTTGGCGGGTCCAATTTTGAATCCGATATGGGATTGGAATATTTTCGCGTATTCCCGTGGATTGATTACGTGGTGCCTGGGGAAGCCGAAGGCATATTGCCGCAGTTGGTCAAATACCTCGAACAGGGAGGGCCCGTTCCCCAGGGCGTGGTTCACCGCTGTGACGGGGAAGTGCTTTATGACGAGCCGGAAGCCATGTTCGGCAACTTTCAGGATTACGCGGCTCCCGATTATGATGATTTTTTCGACCAGTTGCGAGAGATCGACCCTCAATCTTCTTTACTGGAAAACCCGGTAATCCTTTATGAAACGGCTCGGGGTTGCTGGTGGGGGGAGAAACATCACTGTACTTTTTGTGGCTTGAACGCCAGCACTATGAAGTTTCGGGCCAAGTCCATCAAGCAAGTTCACACCGACCTTGCTCAGCTTTCAAAAAAATACGATTCCTTTCGCTTTCGACTGGTCGATAACATCCTGGAAATGAAATATATCGATGGGGTTTTTGGCGAACTGGCTGAAAACAACTATGACCTGCATTTTTTTATAGAAGTCAAAAGCAACCTGACTAAAAAACAAATCAAGACTCTGGCGCAGGGCGGAGCAAAAGTGATTCAGCCGGGAATTGAAAGTTTCAGCCTGAATCAATTGCAGGAAATGGATAAGGGCGTCCGGCCCATGCAGAATATTCTCTGTATGAAATGGGCTATGTATTATGGCATTGAAATCAACTGGAATATCCTGATCGGGTTTCCCGGCGAGACCGATGACGATTATCGACAGCAAATTGACTTGATCAAATTACTGTTCCACCTGCCACCGCCCGAGTGCGTCGGCAACTTGTGGCTCGAAAGGTTCAGCCCCTATTTCAGACGACCGGAAGAATATGGAATAAAAATCACGGCACCAGGGGAAGCCTACCCTTATGTTTA
Source organism: Nitrospina sp. (assembly GCA_003545625.1). The sequence goes on along the minus strand of DODH01000314.1, from coordinate 17,415 downwards.
TGACCACCCCGATATCGACCATTTAAAAATCTCTTATGATTTTGAATTTGAAACCAACAACCACATTGACCCGCAACTGAAGCGGGAGTTATTTAAAACAGCTGAAGAATGGAAACAAAGGCACCAGTCGGAACAGTTACCTTTTCTGATTTTTACCAAGTCAATGGATTTCGTAACTGTTTATGACGATAGGTCACTGGAATCCATCAAAACCCGGTTGGAAGGACCGCATGCTTGGGCATTCATTTTCTGTAACGAAGCACCCAAATCTCTGGAACACATTCGCGAACATCTCCGGGAAAAAATTGGGCAAGAACCGGAAGATGGCCTGACAGAAAATACCATCGCATTCCTTGAAGAAAAAGGCTTCCTTTACGGAGAGCGCGGCAAATACCTGAACCTGGCGCTTCCGCATAACTCAAATCTTTAAACTCAACACTATGAAGAGACCTGGATCAAAAGGTGAGCATAACCTGCAAAAAAAATTCAAAACCGAAAATCGTGCTTTAGCCTTTTACAATACCCAATTGCTCAATCACCTCAATCCGGAAATGAGCCGGTTTATTGTGGAGCAGGAATTTGTTTTTATTTCCACTGCTAATTCACAGGGTCTCTTGCGGATCGAGGTAGCCCTCCACAACCATCATCTGACGTTCATCATCGCCACGCACCACCACTTGCTGGCCCCTGTCCATATCAGGCTTATTGGAAACCAAAGAAACGCCTGAAGGAAGAAAAGGAATCCCCGTCTTTTGAATCATTTTTTCCGCCTCCTGACTAAACTCCCCTCCTCCTGCAACAGGTGGCCATATCGCCGAGCCTATCGGAGAGAACATCCATTCGACAAACTGCTCCGGGCGCCCCTCAGGGTAAGTGAACCGGAATGCGGAACGTTGCAACTGACGCTCGGCCGACATATAACGCACGACACAGATCGCCTTGTTCAATTCAGGATATTCCTTGGATCCGTAATCCATATACAAGAAGGGTAGAACAACTATTATACCCAAGGCGGCCCATACATATAATTTTTCAAAATGCTTCATAAAAGGTTCCCAAAATTGTTTCTAGCCCTTATTGGGGGTTTTTAGAATTAAACCCCTCTCCAGTGCTATAATAGCCTATCAGGTAGGCTAATTGACAAATCCCTTCTGTCAAAAGCGGAAACATTATGAATTCTTCAGAAAACTTCAACCAACTTCCGGTGACACTTCTTGCCGGTTTTCTGGGTTCCGGAAAAACTACACTCCTAAATTATATTCTAAAACAAAATCATGAAAAACGAATCGCGGTAATCGAAAATGAATTTGGAGAAATAGGCATTGATTCTGAATTTATTATCGGAGCTGATGAGGATATATTTGAAATGAGCAACGGTTGCATATGTTGCTCCATCCGCGGCGATCTGATTGAAACCTTAAACCGGCTTTTAGAGCGACAGCAAAAATTTGATTATATTTTAATTGAAAGCACCGGTCTTGCCAGTTCCGGCCCGATCGCCCAAGCCTTTCTGATTGAAGACGAAATTTCCAAATCCTTATTCCTGGATGGAATTGTTACGCTGGTTGATGCAAAACATATCTCGAACAACTTGAATGAGCAAGAAGTCATCTGGGAACAAATCGCTTTTGCCAACGTGATTCTTTTGAACAAGGCTGACCTGGTAACCGAGGCAGAAATGGAAAAGCTGGAGCAACAGATGTATCAGATTAATCCCACAGCAAAAGTCTGCACAACCACCAACGCGGTAATTGATTTGGATCAAATTTTAGGTATTGGTGGATTTGATTTAAAAACCGCATTGGAGACTATCACCTTCGACACGCACCGCCACGAAACTGACGAGACAATTTCTTCGGTCTCGCTGTCTTTTCCGGGTCATGTCGACCCGGCCCGTTTGAACTTGTGGCTCCAAATGCTCCTGATTCAGGAGGGTATGAATGTCTTTAGGGCTAAGGGAATTTTGAATGTTGAAGGTTCTTCAGAGCGATACCTTTTTCAAAGTGTTTACATGATGTTTGAAGGCCAGTTCGATAAACCTTGGGGATCAATTGCTCCTCTTAACAAAATGGTGTTCATCGGCCAAAACTTGAATTCCCAGAGGCTGGAGGAAAGCCTGAAAAACTTTGCAGTGGCCTGATGGTTGCGATTGCCCCCTTTTGAATTTAAAATACGCTCATGGCAGAAGAAGCCCGACCAAAATCTGGCGAGTCCCAGGAACTTGAATTCAGCGAAGCGGAAGTCAGGGAACTTGAGCGCCTGGAAGCCAAGAAAAATGCCGAGCAAAAGAAGGTGCTCGATGCCAAAGACAATCTTTTTGGGGCAGTCTTAGCCGACTTGGACTTGGAAGGACTGGATTTGCATGACGCTAAAATGGCAAAAGCAAACCTCAACAACACAAACCTGAGCGGGGCCAATTTGAGTAACGCGAGTTTTATCGAAGCAGATCTAACGGAAGCCAACCTGTCAAAGGCCGACCTGCATGATGCCTATTTTGCCGATGCCCAGTTGATCGCGACAGATTTTTCTGAAGCAGACCTTCGCTGGGCAGATTTCAGCTGGGCCATTTTAAACGAAGCCAGGTTCAATGAAGCAAACCTGCTGGAGGCCGACTTTACTGAAGCGAACCTGGTAGCTGCCGACTTTAACCTGGCCAATGTGACAGGAGCAAATTTTGAACACGCAGACCTGATTGATGTACGCTTAAATGGGGTCGATCTATCCCAGGTGCTGAACCTCACCCCGGAACAAGTCGAGTCCGCCGAAATCGACAGGGCTACCCAATTCCCTCCCTATCTCGAAGTAACATGGGAAGGACCGGATAACTTCAAAGTGAACAAGGTGATTGAGAAAAAAACAAGGCGGAAAAAAGTTAAAAAATAAATCGCCCTCGCCACAACAAGGTCTTGCTCTAAACAAACCCTTCCTGTCAACTCCGCCCGCCCTCAAAGTCGATTTCGCCATCTACTCCGACTTCATATCTTATCTCTATCGGACGGCAACAGACTTCGCAATCTTCTGTATATTCCTGGTTCGGAATAGATAAATCCAAGAGGACAGAAATGATCGTGCCGCAATGGGGACAGTTAAAAAATTTCTCGTGCTGCTCCATACTTGAATCAACTATTCCTGCATACGAAAATCCCTGGAGAAATAGGAAACCAGGTCTTTCACCGAAAGGATTCCCACTATTTTCTCCTCCTCCGTAACCGCAAGGTGTCGAATCTTGTTTTTATGCATAAAACGGTTCGCCTCTTCCACAGGCAAATAACAATCCAATGAAAGAATAGGACTTGTCATGATTTCCGAAACCGGCGTGGATTCAGCATTCAATCCTTTTCCAAGCACCTTGCGGGTCAGGGCCGTTTCAGTCACAATACCCACATACTCTTCAAATTCTTTTACCAGTACAGACCCAATGTTGTGTGCCACCATAAACTGGGCGGCCTCCTGAACAGAAGATTCTAGATCTATACTCAGGATGGGAGATATCATATAATCGCCTATTTCATCCATGTTCCTCTCCTTTTTTGCAAGGCTTCAAGATCATGAAGAAGCTGATTGATGTTCATATTTCTTTGATGCCCGATGAGAGCCGGAGATTCACTCATTTACACATTTTTTAATGCGGCTAAAACATTTTGAAAACTGCGGAAGCAAACAATAGGAAAAGATGAGACACAACTTGTGGAATGTAAAGGAGTTATTGATTCATCCCGTTTTTGTTATAAAATCTACGATTTAACAGGAACAGCCCCCAACCCAGAAAAAGCCCATGCCACATGAGTTAAATGTCGTTTTAGTGGAACCGGAAATTCCCATGAATACAGGAACAATTGGGAGGTTGTGCCTTGCAACCCAAAGCACCCTGCATCTGATAGAACCGCTGGGGTTCGAAATCAGCAACAGCCAGCTTAAACGCGCGGGTCTGGATTACTGGAAACACGTAAATGTCAAAACCTATTCCGACCTTGAAACGTTTTTACAAAAAATTCCTCAATCCGCTCAAAAGGTATTTTTCTCCACCAAAGGAGGGAAAGATTTTTTCCAGCATAAATTCCAGCCAGGAGCCTATCTGTTTTTTGGTAGTGAAACCCGGGGGCTTCCTCGGAACCTCATTCAGTCAAATAAGGAGCAGACGTACCGCATTCCCCAATACGATGAACGGGTGCGGTCTATCAATATCGCCAATACTGTGAGCATAGTCATTTATGAGGCCATCCGGCAATTGGGAGTATAAGCCGCAAAACTTTTTTCTCCCAACGCAAGATGGGCTTCATCAAGATAGCCTACTTATATATCCAAATCGCTTTGGGAAAAATCTTCCGGTTTAACATCAAATTTTCGGTAGTACTTTCTTAACAACCCTCTGGCTTCCACCTTGCTCACTTGGTCATTTTTACTACCAAAAAGGTTGCCGGCCTTGAGAATATGTAAAATGGCTTTGTCCCCCTTGTTCATGCTTTCATACAAGACCGCCAGGTTAAAATGCGCTTCTGCAGAATTTGCATTGCTCTTTAAAGTTTCTTCAAATTCGCGAACCGCCTCTTCAGTCCTACCCGCTTTTTCATACTCCGCGCCCAGATTAAAATGTGCCGCCGGGTCATCGGGCATGGATTTCACCCGATCTCTCAGTTCCTTAATCTCCTTGCTTTCAAAAATATTTCTCAATCCCACTTTTTACTCCTGGTTCTCAACTCCTCAAGCCCTTGTTTCCAAAAATATTTTTCGGCACCACTTTTCACTCCGCGCTCTCAATTCCTTAATTTCCTTCTCAAAGACCGATGTCACCCAATTCATCCTCTTCAAATAATTCCATCAGGGAATTTCTGGAATCGTTTTGAAGTTGATCTTGATCTTTCCGGTCAATATATAAGTTCACCCGCCTTAAATGTTCCGCTGAAAGGTTGCACAGAATCAATCGCTCCATGACAGTTTCCTTTTGGTACTCATCCAGCAACTTGCCGATGCAATTGTGAAGAAACGGCGTCAATATTGACTCCACCTCCTGAAAATCCAATTCCACCGGGTTGCCTTTCTTAAATTCCGCAGCAAACATATGATACACCTTCTGCCCATCATCGATGGACGCACAGTGAGTTCCCACATGTTCTGATAGTCTGATCTTCATCGCTCATCTTTTCCTTCAAATTTATAAAATGCCCTGCTGTTCTCCTTATGATACCTCCCGCATAAATTGCTGCAATAATTTTATTTTTTTAGTTATTTTTGCATGAAATCTGCGAGCCAGGGTCAAATTCGTGCCCATTTTACCGATAAGTTGTTATAATTAAGGATACCTCTAAATAATTCAATATTTTACACTGGTGCAATGCACAGCACCGCTTTAAAAAGACTCTCTGGTCGTTCGACTGTCCCCTGCGTGGCAGTTGGAACCTTTTTCATCGGAATCCTGCTTTTGCAAGGTTTTCTTCTCTTTACCCCTGTCCAGGCCCAGGATTTCAAGCCCGAAAATTTGACAAAAGCCTCCTTGACGATTCTTTGGTAGAGCAGGAAATCCTACGTAAAGAAATGATTTTAGAACAGGAAATCTTGCGAGAAGAAATGGAGCAAATTCGCCTGGAGATGCAACGCATCATGGAAGAAATAAAGCGAGAGATGAAGGAACCATAATTCAAGACAAATGGAAGCAACGCAGTCCTTCATTGATTTGCTGACCACAAAATATGAAAACAAATCTGGAAAAAAGGGTGCATGACGGATAATGTATTTTCTATAAGTGGTTGTGACCTTTTCAGTTGTTTCCATTGATATTATTGACCTAGAGGTGTGATTTGGATAAAAATCCTATTCTGGAATTCATTGAACGATTGCCCTTTTTCCAGGAATTTTCAGACGATGAAAAATCCAAGCTGGTAAACACCTCCGGAATTTTTGAAAAATACAAGGAAGGAGAAACCATCATTGCAGAAGGGGAAAGTGGGTCCGCCCTATTCGTGGTTCTGACGGGATCCATTCGAATTACTAAATCAACTTTGGCCCCCGTTCAGGAAGGACACATCTCTCTTCAGGAACCAGAAGAGATTACCATCGCAGAACTAAAAGCCGGGTCGATTTTCGGCGAAGTTTCTTTGATCAGCAATCGTCCCAGAAATACCAACGCCCTTGCCAACTCCCCCACAAGTTGTGGTCATGAAAATCACCACGGAAATCATAGAAAAATTTAACCTGGTGATCCAAAAGAAATTTCAAACACAGTTGATTCTGACCCTCGTCCAGAGATTGGATGATATGAATAGCAAATATATTAAATTAAAGGCCAGCATCCAAAAAGACTGAAAACACTCCAGTCTGGCTACGCATCTTCCTTTTCCCGGATTTTCCTCCCATTTCATAACCATAAAATCCATCCCTGTCACTTCCCGATATACGTTATAATCCGCTTAACTCATGAAATCTAAATCACCAAATCACATAAATACCCGACCTTTAAAACCGAAAGCCATATTAGTAGGGGTTAGTATGCCAGGCGTTTCATCTCCTCCTGCTGGAATTTCACTGGAGGAACTGAAAGGGCTCGCCACCACCGCTCAGTATAGTCCGGTTGCCACATTTACCCAGCGCTTGACAGAGATCAATCCTAAAACTTTTGTGGGTAGCGGAAAAGTGGAAGAGATCAAGCAGGCTGTCGAGCACCATAATCCCGAAACGGTCATCTTTGACGAGGAACTTTCGCCCCGCCAGAACCGGGAGCTGGAAAAAATCCTTAAGTGCAGGGTAATGGACCGGCCCTGGATTATCCTGGAAATTTTTAGAGATCACGCCCGGACCCGGGAAGCGAAAACTCAGGTTGAACTAGCCAGTCTGAAATATGAGCTCCCCCGTCTTACCCGGATGTGGGGACATCTTTCCCGGCAACGCGGCGGAATTGGCATGAAAGACGTGGGGGAAACACAGATCCAGCTGGACCGCCGAATGATCCGCAGTCAAATCAACAAGCTGGAAAAAAAGCTCGTTCAAATCGACAAGGAAAAAAAGACCCAGCGAAAAAATCGAGCAGAAACTTATAAAGTGGCATTAGTCGGTTACACCAACGCAGGGAAATCCAGCTTGATGAATTGCCTGACAGGTGCCGATACGCTGGTCGAGGATAAACTCTTCGCAACCCTGGATGCGACCGTGCGCAAGATTAAGAAAAATTTTCCCTACCCAGTATTACTATCCGACACGGTAGGACTGATCAACAAACTACCTCATGATCTAGTCGCTTCGTTTAAGAGTACCCTGGACGAGGTCCGCGATGCCAACTTGTTGATCCATGTCGTGGACCTCAGCCATCCTGAATATACCGAACAAATGCGCACCGCCAATGATCTTCTCCAGCAAATGGGTGCAGACGATATCGACATTGTCATCGCCTTTAATAAAATTGACGCCTTGCCAGATATGGAAATTCTGGATCGGGCTCTTCATGCTTTTCCCTCTTCAGTTGGCATTTCCTGCCAAACAGGACAAGGCGTTGAATCGCTCCGCCAGAAAATTATCTACCACTATGAGAAAAAACTAGTCCCTTACCGCCTCGAACTCGACCACTCTCAGGCCATCCTCGTTCAGGAAATACGGAAATTCGCCCTGGTATTAAAAGAGGATTACAACCCCAATGGGATCGTATTGAACTTGAGACTTTCTCTGGGGGCAAAAGCTAAACTAGAATTCATTTTGAAACGATCTCTAAAGACCGCAGCGGGGTAACACCCATTCTCGCCGAACCGGGCACTATTCTTTAAAGAACAATCAGTTTCGCGTGGCTGGCGGAGAGCTTCTTTTTCCCATGCGGAGCTTTGAAAAATACTTCCAGTTTTAAATCTTCTTCCCTTCCTGAAAGGTTGAGTACAATTCCCGAGCCAAACTTCGCGTGCAAAACTTTTGTTCCGATCGAATATATGCCATCCCTTTTTTCCTGACAGGGAATGGAAATGGATTGCCCAAAGTTGTCGTTAAATTCAGGTTCATTGTTAAATCCACTGGATTCCTGAATCATGACTTCATCGGGAATAGAAAGCAGAAAGTCTGAAGGCGGGTAATTAAAGATATTGCCAAAGATTCTCCTCTGCCTGGCATGGGTGACAAATAGTTTTTTCCGGGCTCGTGTGAAACCCACATAGCACAACCTTCTCTCTTCTTCATATTCCTCAGGGTCTGACATGGAACTGGCGTGAGGGAGGAGTCCATTTTCCATACCCACCAAAAATACAGAAGAAAACTCCAGCCCTTTGCAGGTATGCAGAGTCATTAACGGAAGAACCCCCCGCTCGTCATCCAGGTTATCCAGGTCGGCCACAAGGGAGGCCGAGTCCAGGAACTCCTGCAAGGAGCCTTCCCCATTTTCCACAGACTGCTCCACTGCAGAAAATAATTCGTTCAGGTTTTCGATGCGCCCCTTACTCTCGTGAGTATTCTCCGCCTCCAACATCTCCCCATAACCCGATCGATCTATCACCTCTCTCAAAAGATCTAGCGGATTACCCTGTTGAAAGGTAGCATCCAGATGGGCAATGATTTCCAAAAACTGAGAAATCTTCCTGCCGGCGGCAGGGGCTGTCATTTTTCCCTGCTCGTTATCGCGCAACCCCTCCAGGAGCGTTAAACCCTTCTCCCTGCAATAGGCCTCTACTTTTTCAACCGATGTCTTACCGATTCCCCGGGCGGGAACATTAAGGATTCGTTTTAAAGAAACCGAGTCACTCGGGTTCAAAACAACCCGCATGTATGCCAGCACATCCTTGATTTCTCTTCTCTCATAAAAACGCAGTCCTCCTATCACCTGATAGGGCAGCCCTTTTCTTCTCAACATATCTTCCATGACACGGGACTGGGCGTTGGTACGGTAAAGAATCGCCATTTCATTAAAGCTAAAACCTTCATCACGGTTCAATGCCAGGATTTTTTCGCAAACAAAATCCGCCTCATCATTTTCGTCCCCAGCCTTGTAGCACAACACCGGCGAGCCCTTTTCATTTTTCGTCCATAATGTTTTATCTCTCCGGTTCCTGTTTTCTCTCACAACGCCTCCCGCCGCGTTTAAAATATTTTGTGTGGAACGGTAATTTTCCTCAAGCTTGATCACCGTGGTTCCGGGAAAATCATTTTCAAACTTCAAAATATTTTCTATATTTGCCCCTCTCCACCGGTAAATGCTCTGGTCATCGTCACCCACAACGCAAATGTTGTGATGGGACTGCGACAACAGGCGTACCAGCTTGTACTGCGCCGCATTGGTATCCTGAAACTCATCCACCAGAATGTACCGAAACTTATCGTTGTAATAACTCTGTAGAGTGGGGCACTCCTGAAAAAGCCGAACCGCAAAAACCAGCAGATCGTCAAAATCCAAAGCATTATTTTTTTTCAGGGCCGACTGATAACCAGGATAAAGACCTGCCGCCTTGAGTTGGTGCCCGTAAGGCATCGCCTCCAGTTGCAAATCTTCAGGCATAAGGAAATCATTTTTAAATCCACTAATGTGATGGAGAAGGGTCTTGGGAGGAAATGCCTCCGCGCTGATTTGTGCCACCTTCATACACTGTTTGACCAAGGTCAGTTGATCCTGGGCATCATAGATAACAAAATCATTGGAGAAACCCAGTTCCGAAATATGTTGTCGCAAGATTCTCAAACAAAACGAATGGAAGGTGCTAACCCATGGGAAGGCACCACGAAGATCCAACATATTTCGGACACGTTCCTTCATTTCTCCTGCCGCCTTGTTGGTAAATGTAATAGCCAGGATACTTTCCGGAGAAATACCCTTCTCCTTAATGAGATGGGCAATTCGGCAAGTGATTACACGCGTTTTCCCGGAACCCGCTCCCGCCACCACCATCAGCGGTCCCTCGCTATGGCGCACCGCCTGCAATTGCTGGGGATTTAAATTTTCAAGAGTCATTCGGAATGCCTTCAATGGCAATATATTTATCTTGTAATAAAGATATTCTCGGCTGAATTAGCTTTGACTATCTGAAATCCCTGCTAAGGGGAAATCAAATTTTCCCAAGTTAAAGAAGCCAATGCCTCAACAAATAAAGGAGAGATATTTAACGATTCAGTACGATGTAAACTCAATTTGAGTTCTGAAGCATATTTCTTAAATTCTATATCAATATCGAATAATATTTCTACATGGTCGCAAACAAAACCAACCGGAACGATCAAAACTTTTTTAGAACCCTGCTTTGCGATTTTTTCTAACACCGATTCCACCGTGGGTCCTAACCAGGGAACCGGTATCATGCCTTGGCTCTGATAGGCCTTAAACCATTTTCGAGGCTGGACACGTTCCACGATCTTATTAATAGTCTTATCAAATTCTTCTGAATATGGATCCCCAAGCTCCAGAGATTGTGAAGGAATACTATGAGCCGTGAAAATCGTGTAAAGTGATTCCTCCGAATTCGGCCCCAGTTTTTCCAGGGCAATCCGGTATTTTTCTTCGAATGCATCAATAAGAAGTGGATGGTCTGCCCAACTGCCGATGTAACGAACATCCAGATCTTCCGCGTCATGTTTTTTTAATGCTTCCTTAAAAACATTGAAGTACAACTGTGTACTCCAGGTGCTAAATTGTGGGGCCAGACAAAGTGCTACTACCTTCTCTACCCCATCTTCCTTCATTCTCTTAACTTCATCATGAATAAAAGGACTCCATTTTCGCATTCCGCAATAGACCTTAAAATTCGATCCCTGCTGATTCAGAAAAGCTTCCAGCTCAGCGCTAAGGGCCTGGCTAATCTTCCTCAGGGGAGAACTGCCTCCGATCTGTTCATACCGATCTCGAATAATTTGGATGATCTCGGGAGTAGATTCTCTTCCGCCGCGGATGTTCTTCAAATATTCCGGGATATCATCGGTGGACTCGGGAGCCCCATGCGCCATAAGGAAAACACCAGTCAGCGGCTCAGTATGATCATTCATGCTGGTATTCATGAACCATTTCCACCACGGCTTTGACATGCTCTACGGGAGTGTGTTGCAAAATTCCATGGCCTAAATTGAAGATATAACCTCTTACTCCAGCTCGCTTGAGGATGTCGTGAACCCCTTCGCGAATTACGGGTAAAGGGGCAAAAAGTATTACCGGGTCGAGATTGCCCTGAATCGGTTGTTCTTTTCCCAACAGAGCCCGCGCAGAATCTATCTGGATTCGCCAGTCAAAACTGAGCACATCTCCACCGGCTTTTTGCACCAGGCCCAACATCGTGGAGGTCCCGGTGCTGAAATTAATGACAGGGACGCCAACATCTTTAAGGCCATCAAAAACACGCTTGGAATAAGGAAGAACATATTTTTCGTAATCACTGGGGCTGAGACACCCCACCCAACTGTCGAATATCTGCAGGGCCTGAGCCCCTGCCGCGACCTGCATCTTCAAATAATCCACCAGCATGGTGCACACCTTGTCCATCAACATTTCCCACACATCGGTGGCCTCATACATCATCAGTTTAGTGGTTTTGAATTCTCGAGACTTTCCTCCCTCAACCATATAACTGCATAAGGTAAAAGGAGCCGCCGCAAAACCAACCAAAGGAATATTGATCTCCTTTCTTACCAAACGGATCGCATCAGCAACAAAACCCAACTGCTCTTCTGCATTTACCGGCAAAAGTTTTTCAACGGCTTTCCGGTCCCTCACCGGACGCGGGATCACGGGACCATCACCCGCCGAAAATTCCAATCCCGTCCCCATCGGTTCTAAAGGAAGGAGAATATCAGCAAAAATAATAGCGGCATCCACCCCCAGCACATCCAGAGGCTGTAATGTAACCTCACATGCCAGTTCCGGGGTCTTGCACATTTCCAGAAAAGTGTGTTTTTCTTTGAGGTCACGGTAAACTTTCATATACCGGCCTGCCTGGCGCATGAACCAAACAGGAGTTTTATCGACCGGTTCACCCCGGCAGGCTTTTATAAAACGTGAATTTTCCATAAACCTATTTAAAAGGGGGATTATCGAGCCACTAGGCGTGGAGCCCACGAACAACAGCTTTTATTGGCTAGCAGTAAAATTTATTGATTATAGGACGGGAACCCATACAGGATCAACGGTTTGTTTTGACTATTGCGCTCAAATCCGCTTTATGGGCCTAATTCCACTTTCATATTCCTGTAGATTTTATAAAGGGCTCGGGTTTGCTCCCCGGATAGGTCAAAAATCTGTTTCTCCAGACTCTTCATCCTCAACTGCTGAGAAAAGAACTGAAACCGTTTCTGGATCAGGAAATATTCGCCCTCTTGTGGTGAGGTTTCCAGGTATCGCTTCCAGTGAAGCACTGCCAATACCAGATTTCCTGCGGACAAGTAAAAATTCCCCAGGGTTTTATTCAATTCAGGATTATCCTCTTTGACAAGTAGAGCATCATAATAGGAATCCAGTGCTTTTTCTTTATCGTCCAAACCCTCGTATGCCGCCCCCTGCTCAACAAGGAGACGGGCATCAGAAGCATTGAAAGCGTTCAGTTTTTTATACTCCTCCAAGGCCGCCAACCATTTACCTCCAAAAAGGTATTTTCGGGCTTTTTCAGCAGAAGTTTTTACCCAATTATTTTTATTAGCAAGCAAACCTTCCAGTCGGCGGACCTCATTATTCACATGTTGAGCAATGCCCGGATCCTTTTCCATGGGTAGCACTGCCTTCAAGGCCGCCAATAGCCTCCCTGGATCACTATTGTTTTTATAATAAATCTGGATAAGGCTCTGCAGCGGTGCTGCATCCATTTTATCCGCAACCCGGCTGATTTGAAGATACCGGATCGCCGACCTGGTATTATCGTGTCCCGCTTCGAAATCAGAATACATCCGGTATAACTCGGAATCGAACGGATCAATGGTGAAAGCATACCTCAAAATCTTATCTGCTGTTTCATCCTGCCGCTGAATTAAATAAGAACCATAAAGCTTATAAATAGAAGCCAGCGTTGCATTGGTCGTCCCCCAACCGGAATTTATTCTTCTCTCCGATTCCAGGCACTTAATTCCATAAGTCTCTGCTTTATCCACATCAAACCATTTCTCTTCCAGCATATAGGCATAACTCCAATTGCAATAATCTACATAACGAATTTTGGTGCGACTCTCCGGAGCCCGCAACCCATAGAACAAAACTAGAAAGACCAAAACAAATACTGCAATTGGCTTGAATTGCCTTCGGCTCCACCAGGCACAGGCTCTACCCACTGCATAAGCAGAAAAGAGGATTAAAAACGGTGCGGAAGGAATTCGAAAACGGGCCACCACATGGAAAAGAACCACTGAAAGAATCAGGCATGCCAGAAAAGCATGCAGGAGAAATATTTTTTCCCTGTTGCGGATTGCCAGCACAACCCCCATCATCCCCAAAGCGGAAAACAGGGAAAAATGGCTTAACAAAAAAGGCAGTACCTTGGAATTCTCCAGGTAAAGATAAGTGGAAAGGTTGGATGCCCCCTCCAGGTCGTTGAAATAAAAATACAGCTTCCTCCCGATCATTTGCAAAAACCCGAGAGGGTCACTCATGACCTGCTGAAAAATAAAAGACACAGGAGAAAGGTTTTCCATCTGGTGCTCTTTCTGGAAGCGGATCAAAAGATTCGAGTCAAACCCCACGCCGGGATAATCAATAAAATTTCCAGACAAAAACGCGGTGGCCCCACTGGAATCAAAAAACACAAACCTCCCATGAACCAGATAACACTGGACCAGTAACGGAATAAATGAAAGAAACAGGGGGATAAAAAATATTCCCCAGCCTCTCACTCTCCTCTCTGGTTTCCAGTCTTTAAAAACAAATTTATGAATATAAAAAATGACAAAAGGCAGACACAGAAAAGTATTGGGACGTGATTGAAAAAATAAAGACAGTATCAGGGCGCAACCTATCAGCATTAATGAGGTAGGAGATTCGCGTAAGCGGATCAGAGCGTAGAACGAAAGAATTCCCAAAAAGGTGATGAAGGCGGCCCGGAGAATGATCCCTTCATATATAATTTCCGTGGAGTAAAAGGCAAAACCAATAAAGGCCAAAAAACCCACACGAATATCAAACAGCCTTTTACCTATTGAGAATATTAAAACTGCACCTAGCGCTCCCAGTACAAATTGCAGGCCGTAAACTACATAAAAATTCCTGCCAAATATAAAATAGAGGCTGCCCAGAAAATATTTATAAAGGGGAGAATAGCTGTTATTGGGCGACCGGGCCAAACCATCACCAGCCGCAAAATTCAACGCGCCCTGATCAAAGTTAAAATGGTCATAAACAGGAAGGACAACATCAAAATAAGGGAGTTGTGAGAGTTCGACAAAATAAATAACACGAACCGCCAGAGCGATCAGGAAAAGCCCGGAAAGAACTAAAAGTGGTCGAAGGTGAGTTTGCTCCATAATTGGGAACGCCAAACCTATGATGAAGTTGACATGCGCTTAAAGGGTAGCAAATCGAGCCACCACTCTTTCTAACTCTTCGAGGACAATATCTTCCTTCTCGTTATTTAATTTTTCCCGCATAACAGGAAGGACCTCGAGCCCTGAAAGTTCGCCTAGAGCCCAGACCGCATGCGCCCGGATCAATGGTTCTTCGTCATCCAGCACCTTTATCAGAGGAGGTATGGCTTGCGGGTTGCCGGAATTACCCAGGGCAATGGCAACATTTCGAAGAAGCCCCCTTCGTTTTATCCGTTTAATCGGGCTTCCCTTGAACCTCTGGCGGAACATTTCTCCAGTGATCTGAATCAAGTCAATCAGTTTGAGCGTGTCTTGCTTCTCCTGAAAGTCCGGGTCATCGGTTTTGACCGCATAGGAATTCCACGGACAGACTATCTGGCAATCATCGCAACCATAAATTCTGTTTCCGATTGCCTTTCTATACTCAATGGGTATGACCCCCTTCAACTCAATAGTAAGATAGGAAATACATCGGTTCGAATCCAGAACATAGGGGGCGATTATGGCCTTTGTCGGGCAAATATCTATACAACTCCGGCAGGTACCGCAATGGTCATCAGCGGGTTGAGATTGAGGAAGGACCACATCGGTCAGTATTTCAGAAAGAAAGTACCAGGACCCCAATCCTTCGGTGAGAAGATTGGTATGCTTGCCGATCCAGCCCAAGCCCGCTTGTTGAGCCAAAGGCTTTTCGAGAAGGGGGCCTGTATCCACATAAATCCGGGTTCTGCATCCTGCAAACTTTTCCTGTATTCTTTTCTCCATCTGCCTCAAACGCGGTGTGATGATATCATGGTAGTCCTTGTTCAAAGCATAAATAGAAATATCCGCAATTTCACGATGCTCGACATAGCTCATATCCTTTTCCATTGCATAATAGTTGGTGCGAAAACACAGAATGCTTTTCACTCCTTCCAATACGAGGTCGGGATTTTTTCGCTTCTCCTCACCACGCCGCAGATAGGCCATTTCTCCGTCATAGCCCGCATCCAGCCATTTTCCGAACCTCTCACCGGCCGGGCCCAATTCAGGGCGGGCCACTCCGAATCCATCAAAACCCAGGCTTTCTGCAAAAGCTTTAAGGTCTGCCAGCTTCTCATTTTTTTCTAAAAGATTCATAAACTTAAGCAGGTTGATTCAATTCAGGGATTCTGATATTCTCAAACTACTGGCCGTAGGGGCAACTGGCAAGGGATTAATTGAGCCGAGAGAACTCTTTGTTCGCCAGAGAGAGCTATTGCTCATTGGCCTCACGCCGAGTGGTTTTGCAACGGGAAAGCTCATAAAATGAATAAAACGGGTTACGCATCGGATCCATTTTTCCTTAAGCATGAAACTGAACCGCATCCTGAAAACCCCGGTCGATTAACGGCCATTCAAAACCGGCTGGAATCCTCTGAATTTTACAACAACCTCATTCCAATACAACCCCGCAAGGCCACTGCCAAAGAAATTAGTCGGGTGCATGATTCAGGCTATGTAGCAAGCGTTGAGAAGAGTTGCGCGGACGGGGTGCGCAATTTGGATGCCGACACGGTAATCTCTTCCGATTCCTATGACGCGGCGCTTTTGAGTGCCGGGGCGGGAATGAATGCCATCGACCAACTTATCGATGGAAATATTCATAACGCCTTTTGTGCTGTACGCCCACCGGGCCATCATGCCGAACAAGACCACGCGATGGGATTCTGCCTGTTCAACAATGTGGCAATAGCCGCCCGATACGCACAAAAAACAAAAGGACTAAACAAAATTTTCATTTTCGATTGGGATGTGCATCATGGCAACGGGTCCCAGCACTCGTTTTATAGTGACCCATCCATTTATTATAGTAGCATGCATCAGTACCCATTTTATCCAGGTACGGGTGCGGGAGAAGAAACCGGCACCGGAGATGGGCTGGGCACCACATTGAACCTTCCAATGGACGCCTACTCAGATGATGACGACTACCTCTCTGCAATAGAAAACAAACTGATCCCGGAAATCCAACACTACAAACCCGATCTGATAATTATTTCAGCCGGCTTTGATGCGCATCAGAATGATCCTCTGGCCCAAATTCAGTTAACCACTGAGTGCTTTGGTAAAATGACTGAATTACTGATGGGTATTGCCAGGGATGTTTGCGATGGACGGTTACTCTCCATGCTGGAAGGAGGCTACGACTATGACGCATTGAGTGACTCGGTACAGCTTCACATGCAAACCTTATTAACTTTTGAACCTGAGATGGGAAAATAAAATCCGCAATGCCCGACGCCGATAACATCGCGCAAAATAAGAGAATAATCATCATGGCTTTAATGGTGGCATTGGGGGTGATATTACATCGCCTTGAAGCCCTGCTCCCCCTACCCACACCATGGGTCAAGCTGGGTTTGGCCAACTTGATGACCCTTATGGCCCTGGTTTATTTGGGGACCAAAGAGGCTTTTATCGTAACCCTACTCCGGGTCATACTGGGTTCCATTCTTGGAGGGACATTTTTAGGTCCTACCTTTTTCCTCAGTCTAGTGGGAGGCCTTGCTGGCACCGCAATCATGTGCGGAGTTTACAACAGGGGAAGGGGACCGTTCAGCCTTGTTGGCGTCAGTGTTTGTGGAGCCTATACCCATACTTTCATTACCGCAGCCTGCGTTTACTTTTTTCTTATAAAACAAACTTCTTTTTTCGTCCTGCTTCCCTTTTTCTTCTCACTGGCCCTGATTACCGGCATTTTGACCGGAGTGGTCGGCAATCTTTTATCCCGAAAAATGGGGTTTCCGCTAAAGCTTTCCCAAGCCAGTTAAAGGTTTTATAGTTAAAATCCGATAAAATTGTTTTAGACTTTTGGTAATTCTTGTTCTAGAATCTATTGATTACGAATAACAATTGGAATTGTTTTAATGAATAATCCATCCGATCCAGATAGCAAATTTGCCTTGTTAGCAGAATTTTGGGATTTCCTTAAAGCCCGGAAAAAATGGTGGCTGG
>DODH01000077.1 GCA_003545625.1 Nitrospina sp. | reverse complement strand
GACATTAAGTGGAGAACCCGATGCTTTTTAACCATAAAGACGAAATAACCCGTCAACTCAAGAATATCGCCACTCAGGACAATGGTGGCGTGAAAATAGAAGACGCTGATAAGTTTCGGGGAGATGTGCTGGATCAGTTGGTCCAGAATGCTGTTCTTAATCCTTCAGCAGAAATAAAAGGTCTGAGCCGGTTCCTTATCAAATCGGCGGCACTGGAACTCGGCATCGTCAACTCGTCGATTCAGGGACTCTATGAGGCCCGAGGCCGAGGCGAAGTCAAAGGATTCACGGTTCCCGCCCTCAACATCCGCGGCATGCCTTATGAACTCTGCCGAGCCATTTTTCGCACCGCCATCAAAAGCAATGCCGGTGCGTTTATTTTTGAACTGGCTAAGTCGGAAATGAGTTACACGTTCCAAAAACCACACGAGCTGTCCACCGTCATTCTTGCCGCCGCAATTAAAGAAGGGTTTACGGGCTCGGTCTTTATCCAGGGTGATCATTTTCAAGTCAACGCCAAAAACTACGCGCAGGACCCGGAAAAAGAGATTGCCGGACTCAAAAACCTGATCCAAAACGGTATCGCAGGTGGGTTCTACAATATAGACATCGACACTTCCACTTTGGTCGACCTCAGTAAATCTGGTGTAGTCGAGCAACAGCGGGCAAATTTTGAAGTTGGGGTAGAACTCACTGAATACATCCGGGAACTGGAACCGTTTGGTATCACCATATCCGTTGGCGGCGAGATCGGCGAAGTAGGAAAAGAAAACAGCAACGAGCAGGAATTGAAAGCTTACCTCGACAACTTCAATGAATTGCTGGAAAAAGCCCGGCCCGGAGCAACCACCATCAGCAAAATATCTATCCAGACCGGAACCTCACATGGAGGAGTTCCTCTACCCGATGGAACCGTCGCCGAGGTAAACCTCGATTTTGATACACTGAAAAAGCTGTCACGCATTTCACGCGAAAGTTATGGCCTCGCCGGAGCCGTCCAGCATGGTGCGTCCACCCTGCCCCAGGACATGTTCTATAAATTCCCGGAACTGGAAACCGCCGAAATTCACTTGGCCACCGATTTTCAAAATATGATCTACGGGAGCGTACTGTTCCCTTCAGACTTTAAAGAAGAAATCTACACCCACCTCAGAGAAAAGTTTGCCAACGAGAAAAAATCGGACCAGACGGATGAACAGTTCATCTACAAAACCCGCAAAAAAGGTTTTGGTGAATTCAAATCCGAGTTCTGGGGTTTATCCACCGAGATTCGGGAAGGCATTGGCAAAGAACTGGAAACCAAAATGGATTTCCTGTTCAACAAACTGGCGGTGCAAAATACCAAAGACTGTGTCAACAAAACCGTAGAACTCGTGCCCATTCGACCAAAACTTGAAGAAGAAGTGACTGCCTGCCAATAGTCACCCGGCATTATCTTTGCCCTAAAAATCTATCCAGTTCGTTTGCAAACTTGAACCGTTCTTTCTGGCCAAAACCAGCGGGGCCGCCGGTTTCTACACCGCTACCGCGTAAGTTGTCCATGAAGTTACGCATATCCAATATCTGCCCGATATTGTTTTTATCATAAACCTTTCCACGCGGATCGAGAGCCAACGCCCCCTTTTCCACAACACGGGCGGCGAGCGGAATGTCTGCTGTGATGATTAAATCCCCAGCTTCGCATTTATTGGCAATCTCGTCATCGGCAACATCTGCCCCCTGCCCCACCTGGATCAAATTAATATAAGCCGAATCCGGTATGCGTAACCCCTGATTAGTAACCAATATCACCGGTATTTCTGTCCTGTCCGCCACACGGTACAAAATTTCTTTGATCGGCCTGGGGCAAGCATCTGCATCCACCCATATTTTCATTTTTACATTCCACTCACTAGACGTGGGACCAGTGTGCCGTCGCTTTCGCTGGTGGACAAAGAGTTATCTCGGCTTGACGAGTTCCTGCTACCTGCCACCGGCGGCTCGCCGGTCACAACTGCGGAAACACTTGCACCACAATGAATACCGCCACGATAATCATCAGCGCAATGATGGTTATGAGTTCAATTCTGTATTTTTTAGGATTGGGTTCTTCCATCAGTTTGCTTTAAACGGGGCGGGAAACCTCTGCAAGTGAGGACTATCTCATTTACCGGAAGCTTAAAAAAAATCCTAATGGTTAAAAAGCACTTTATTTTTTCCTCCAGGTCGACTGCCGTAAAAGGCTTTTGCCTGAACTCATCGACACCGGCATCATAGGCTTCCAACATTTTGTCTGTATTGTAATCTGAGGTGATCATCAAGACTGGAATCAGGTCAATTTTTTCACTTAGCCTAACCTCTCTAACAAATTCAATTCCATCCATATCAGGCATGTGCAAATCGGTGATGATCAAATCCACTTTTTTTCATCCAGAAGAGATAGTGCAATCACACCATTGTCGGCGCCTATAAAATTAAATCCGCCGAATCCCAGCATCCTTAATAGCTTTTCAACAATTTTACGGATCACCGGCGAATCATCCACAACCATCACCTGTTTAGAACCATATAAATTCTTCCCTAAAGTTTGCTGAATTTTTTCTTTAAAATAACTGGGTTTGAAAGGCTTGCATATATACTGGTTAACGCCGGCTTTAAATGCCTCGTCCACCTTATCTTTTTCAGACTCCGAAGTTATCATTATGAAAGGAATGGTTGCTAATTCCGGGTAATCTTTTATCGTTCGCAACAGTTCCAGACCGTCCATTTTCGGCATATTCCAATCGGAAATAATCAGGTCGATCTTCTCGGACCGTAGCAAATTCACTCCACCCGATCCATCCTCTGCCTCGAAAATATTATCCTCTTCAAATCCGATTTTTTTAGATTACTTATAATGACTTCACGGACGACTGGAGAATCGTCAATCACTACAACTCGTTTTGTTTTATATTCAGAATCCAAAACAATATTCCCCTGTATTAGGTAATGTCACTAAAGTCACACAGCAGGCGTGAAAAGTCAATCTGAGCCTCGCCCGGAGGAAATGGAATCAGGGGTATATCGGTGGTTACTACTCTAACCAGACTTTCATATCGCGTTCTTCATCGTGAAGTTCAAACAGGACCTGAGGGACAAAACCTGATTTCCGGGCTTTGTCTTGAATGGATTGCAAGTCGATATTTTGTCGTTGGATGGATTCTTTAACGGGTTCGTCCATGATCGATTCGATGTCATCGGTGCATCGGCCCGGCATGGTGAGGCTGACTTTATTGCCGTTGGGTTTCACCACATGTACTTTCAAGTAACGGGCTATGGAGTCAAACGCCGGACCTTTGGAGTCTACTTCCGGCAGGGTCAATGCCCTCGCCTGTGGGTAAATATCAGACAGCATTTTATCCATAATGAACTGCCAGGGAAGCGGAACATCCAGCCGTCGCAACATGCTGGTCAAGCCATGCAAAGTCCGCATCAGGAATATCAGTTTGGGAGGCGCGGCAGAGCGAAACCACCATTTCATTTCTCCCACTATCTGGTCAAAGCGTTCACTCATTCTCCAGTCCTTAACATCGTAAGGAGCTTCGACCAAAAAAGGCTCGAACAAAACGGACATCAAGGCCGGG
Source organism: Nitrospina sp. (assembly GCA_003545625.1). The sequence continues at coordinate 3,572 of DODH01000077.1, read as the reverse complement.
AGAGTCGGGCGCAGGTCTTTTAGTTTTTCCGGATCAAAACCCAGAGCCGAAAGGCAGGTCACCGGGTCCAGATTCTCCCGATCACGTAGAGCCAGAATAATTCTCAAAAGTGCCAGCCGGACATCATCCGGAATCTCCAGAACGCTGCCAAAATCGTAAATAATTAATTGGAAATAATCTTTTTTATATTGTCGGAAAGAAAAGTTCGCCGGTTGCGGATCGGCATGGACAAATCCGTGCCGAAACAACATATGCAAATAATGCTGAAGCAGTAACCGGCCCATAGCCTGCTTCTGCGCTGGCATCATGGTTTCGGCTTTATCCAGGCTGAACCCTTCTTCCCTTTTTTGCACCAGTACGGTGGGCTGGGTCAAATCGCTGATGACTTCGGGAACCACAATGCGTTCCAGCGGAGGAATTTTCTGGCAATAGTTTTCCTGATGCTTCGCCTCAATGCGATAGTCCAGTTCTTCGCTGAAATTATGCCAGAAGGCGTCACAGTAGCCATCCATCTTGAATCCCCATTTAGCCACCGGCCCCACTTTGGGTAACCAGCCCATGAGGTCCATCTCCGCTTCCACCGTGCTTGCGATGTCAGGATACTGAACCTTCACCGCGACTTCTGTGCCATCCTTAAGTTTGCCAAAATGCACCTGGCCCAGCGATGCGGGCTTACAGGATTTTTCCAGTTTTTTAAAGACCGTGTCCCAGGGTTTGCCATAGGCTTTTTCAATCAGCTCCACAACCTCTTCAAAAGGCATGGGTTCTAAAGAATTGTTGAGAGTTTCCCTAAGAGTCTGATCGTCGGAGTCCATCGTTATGAACTGGCCGATTTTGGTGGGCAGTCCTCTTGACTGGCCCAGCAGTTCGAAGAGGTAATTCTGCGCCCAATGGTACTGGTCTTCTGTAGTGGACTTACGCAACTTTCTTGCGGCAACCCCTAGCTTGAGAAGATTAGCCCCTCTTTTAAAAATAGCTCCGAATTTCATATTTTTAATCTAGGTAGATCACAAAGAGATAACCTTTTGCTCACCTGATAGAGCTATCGCAAATTGCTACCGGCGGCTCGCTGGCCACGCCTAGTGGTGGTGGAATTGACTGACCTCTGTAATGACCCCTGCCGGTACTTTTTCTTTACTTCCCTTGGCTCGCATTAATACTTCAAGCCGGGGAGTGCCATCGTCGCGGAATATTTTTTTTGCCGTCTTGGCAACATCTTCTTTTTTGAGGTTTTTCACCGCTAAGATCATCTTCTTTTTAAAACGGAAGTCTCCCTTTTCATCCGTGGCAAGCGAATAAAGGTCTCCCGCAATCGCACCGATACTATCGCCCTCCTTTTCCAGCGCAACGATCAAACTTTGCCGATGCCTTTCAAACTCCTGGTCGGTCAATTTGGAGAAAAGCTTTTCAGTACTTCCCATCCAAACATTGACCCGTTTGCTCAATTCAAAAGGACCGTGGGTAGAAGACTGAATCACCAGCCGGAAAAAGATTCTATCTTCAATGCGCTGGTTAAAACTCCATACAATATATCCCAATTGCTGGTTGGTGCGCATTTGAGTATAAAAATCGCTTTCTACAATAGAAGCTATTATCGAAGCTTTGGCCAGGAGAGAAAAATCTTTCTCGCCAACCTGGATAGCATAGGCCAGCGAATTATTATTATCCTCGACCTCTCGGCTAAACCGGAACCGCTCTCCTTGAGACATAACCTCCACCACCTGCTCGAATCGCTCGTTTTCAGGAAGCGGTTTACCGCCCAAAGCAGATAGCAGGATGTCCACGCTTTCCAATGCTTCTTTATCAGACCAATTACCATGAATCATTCCGGTAATATACACTTTGTCATAAAGTGTTTTGGCATAAGCCTTGACATCATTCAAAGTGATCGGGGTCAGTGCTGATAGTTTTTCCTCATCCGTATACTGATCCTTGAGGAGCATCAACCAGTTGTAATAGCCTCCGCGTGAATAGGCCTGGCCTAGTTTACGGTTTTTCAATCCGCGTATCATGGCTTCTTTAATATTAGCGAATTTCTGTTCATCCACTTTCACTTCTTTTAGATTTTTTGTCACCAGTTTGATCAAATCGCCAATGCGCTCTGAATAGCCGCCAAGACTCAGGAGCACTCCTTTTTTTTGTATGGATAGGCCATAAGACAGTCCCGCCATTTGAATGGGATACACCAGTTCATTTAATCCTTCCTGCATCATGGCTTCATATAATTTTGCCAGTTCCAGGTTTTTAGGGCTGCGATAAACTTTTGCAGTTTCAATTCTGAAGGTCAAAGATATTTTTGGCTGTTTGAAACGATGGTCATATTTAAACCAGACTTTTGCCAGATCGTCATCCTTCACCAGATGCGGATATTCCTCCACTAATTTCAGGTTATAAGGAATGAAGTCATTTTTCTCCGGGTAAAAAGTACCTTTCACCTTCATCGGATGAGATAATTTTTTGAAAGCCTTTTCCCCTATTTTCTGCAAGGAATATTCGGCATCGTAGTACGGTACTTTGCTATTGGTTGCGGCGGAATTGTAGCTCAAAACTACCATTGCGTTTTCAGGAGTCAATGTATCCAAAACCGCTTTATAGGCTAAAGGTTCATATTCTGTATAAAGGAAAGGCAGCGTTTCTACCACTTCCAGTTTATATTCCTGCAGTAATGACGCTTTACCTGCGACAAACCCCATGCCCTCATTCGGATTTTTCCAGTCGAAGTTGATCTGGGCCATAGCCTGGGTTTCTTTGAAAGTGTATTCCTGAAACCCATGCTCCCGGATCATCTGAATATAGGCAAAAACCAGCTCAAGAATCCGCTCATATTCTTTTAGCCCTTTCACGGTCAGGGAAATATTTATACCGAATGAATTGATATCCGGGTGACTGCTTCCCCCTCCCGCGCTGAGGCCTAAAACCAGCCCCTCTTCCTTTAATTTGGAGAGCAGGGAACCTTTGCCCTCATGCCCCAGCACAGAGCCTACAATGGAAGCCGGCTTGCTGGCCTGATGGTCCTTAAGGCGTATGGTGGGAAAATCGATTTCCAAAGAACGTACATCCTTAATAGTTTTTATTTTCAGCAATCGATACTGTCCCTTAAGCGGTTTTCTGAACTCAGGGGATATTGCGGGAACCTTAACGGGCCGATCCGATATATCCGAAAAATATTTTTTTGCCACGCCGGAAAGAATTTCCATCGGCATACTGGAGATGAGGGCCAGCTTCATGTTGGAAGCCGCATAATAACGCTTATAAAATTCAAGTAACGCAGGGCGATTGTCCCCAGATAGGGTTTTTTGGTTGCCGGTTCCAAAATTACCAACAGGATGTCCGGGCTCAGACATCAGGTTTGCTACAAAATTTCCACGCCATCCATCACGGAGCTTGTTTTTTTCGTGTTCATTGTTAACGGCTTTGACTTCTCTCTTCGCATAGGTCTTATCGAACAAGGGAGCCTTGAAAAAATCACTGAAGCGATCCAGAGCTTCATTAAATCCATTATGTGATACCTGGAAAAAATAATTGGTCATGTTTCCTGACGTGTAGGCATTGGACCCTCCCGAATGCGAGTC
>DODH01000261.1 GCA_003545625.1 Nitrospina sp. | reverse complement strand
GCTAAACCAATGGAGCCAAACACATAAAACGGGTTGATCTCAAGAGTACTTCGATAAGCAGACTCGGCCTGATCTACCAACTTGAGTTCAAGAAAAATATTACCCATGTTGTAATAGGTCATCACATGTTCAGGGTCCAATATCAGGATCTTCTTATAGCTATGCAGAGCCCGGCTGATGTCGCCGACATTAAACGCCTCCATAGCCTGGTCCAAAAGCCTCTCCACTTCGGCCTTCTTCTTTATATCTTCAATTTGGCTTTCAGACCTTTGCAACTTTAAAAGCTTAGCCATCACCTTTTCACGGATGTCGGCATCGGTTTGCGAAAAGCGAACAAACTCAGGCTCCAGTTTGATAAAGGGTGTCAACTGCCTGACCAAAACCGCCCGCTCATCTTTATAAACATATTCTGGAGCGTTGAACTCGAGCAAGGAATTATCATCGGTATGCAAGGGGGCCGAGACACTAAACTCAAGCAGTTTTTTTCGGGACATTATCATCAAGCTCAAAAGGTCCGGGACATTATTGATGCCGATGCGGCGTAAATCGCGCCCGACCGTTTCGTCTGACAAATATTGGCGGGCTTTTTCATAGGACAAGCCGTATTCCTCTTCAGACCCGATCAGCAGGTAATCGTCTCCCGCTATGGATTCCCACATACTCACAAAGGCGAACTCCTCACTGAAGGATCGGATAATGGATTTAAAACTATCTGGCGACATATTGGTATGAACCCAGATGCAGGCCACCCCACCCGGATTCAACCGCTTCTTCAGCAATTCGAAAAAGTTCACGGTAAATAAAGCCCCCACCCCCGAAATCCAAGGGTTGGAAGGTTCCGAAATAATCACATCATAGCTGTCATCAGACAGGACTATATGATTGCGACCATCTTCGAGTTTCAGGGTCATTCTCTTGTCATCCAGTGCATGGTGATTAAAGGGATCAAAAAACCGGGAACCCTCAATGACTGTTGGGGAAATCTCGACAAGCGTGATCTTATCAACGGGAAACTGTTCCACCGCCCCCAGGGTAATTCCGCTACCATGCCCGATCACCAGGGCAGATTTAGGATCGGGATGAAACAGCATGGGAAGATAACCGGAAAGCAATTGCGTCCGCATATCAAGAGCCAGAGAGGCATCGGTCTTTCCGTTCACACGCAGGAAAATATTCCCGGACACGGAAAGTTCGGTGGTCACCGTTGTATGCATCCCTTCCTTGAAGAAAAGAATTTTATTTTTCTTCAACTCAGCTGCTTTAAGATCCGCAATGCGGTAAGGCATAAAGGAGCCGCTGGAAATCACAGATTTATCCCACGGCCCAATGGATTTTGCCGCCAATACGCAAAAAACCAAAAATACCGGTAGAACGTAGGTTTTCACGCCAAGGTTGAGTCGGGCTCCCAGCATGATTATCGCGGTTCCCAGCAGAACATTCAGAAACACCGCGCTTATGAGAGTGGTCTGCAATCCCAATTCAGGGATCAGGATAAAACCCGCAACAAATGATCCCACAATGGCACCGATGGTGTTGCAGGCATAGGTTCGGCCCACATGGCGACCCAGGCTTTCCAGTTTTCGAGCCATCAGTTTAATGACCAAGGGAAACTGAGCTCCCATAAAAAAGGTAGGGATAAAAAGCAGAGCAAAAATGATCAGGAAATTTGTCAATTGGATGAACTCAAATTGCAATCCCCAATTTTCATAAACCCAGCGATTGACAAAAGGGATAGAGCCAAACAAAGGGATGACTAAAAGAGAAGATATTCCTATAGTTATCTGAGTGAACCCATAGACCTTCATCAGGTCACCGAATCTGGATAAGAGCTGGGAAAAGCTGGCCGTCCCCAAAGCCAGCCCCAATATGAAGACCGTCAGAATCAGGCTAAAGGCATAGACGGAGGAACCCAACAAAAGAGACAAAATACGGTTCCAGGCCACCTGGTAAACCAGAGCAACCATGCCCGAAAGCCCGAAGCTCAAGAGGATTAATTTTTCTCTTTTATCCAGAGTTGGGCTCTTACCTTCATCGTGAGCGACACCTTTTTCTTTTAAAGGAGGCCTGAAGACCAGAAAAATAACAGCGGCAATGGCAAGGTTCAACAGGGCCGTCATCCAGATAGTGGATTGGACTCCCCAAAGGCGCATGAACACAAACGCCGAAGACCAGGCCCCAAAAACCGCACCAAAGGTATTAATGGAATACAAAGTTCCCACATCTTTTGCGATATGGGCTTCATCCCGAGATACAAACTTGCTGAGCACCGGCAAGGTCGCACCCATGAAAGTGGCGGGAACGATTAAAATCGCCACACAAATAAAGAAGCGAGCCAGACTGGCCTGGGTATAAGAATCTCCCCAATTGAGGTAAATCCACTTGAATACGGGGAAAGCCAAATCAATCAGGCTGGGAATGAGTAGGCAATATAAACCGATTCCCAACTCCAGGAAGGCGTAGGCGGTTAAGGGGTTTAAAAACCTCCTGTCAATCACCTTGCCCCCGGCATAACTCCCTAAGGCAAGTCCTCCCATGAACGCGGTCAGGACGGTGGCGATGGAATAGTGGGTGTTTCCCATCACCAAAGTGAGCAAACGGGTCCACACCACTTCATAGATCAACCCGGTCGCACCGGAAACGAAAAAAAACAGGAAAATCCAGATTCGGGGCGGCGGAGAACCTTCGCTGGTAACTTGCAATATATTTCTCTGGCTAGCAAACCGGCGTAACCGCCGGTGGCAATGAGGCGGTGACGCTAACGCGACCGCCAAAGGCGTGGAGCCTGTCCCACCGGGCGCGGCCCAGGGTTATTTAGGATTTTTTGAACGACCGCAACGGAAGCCCAGAATACCATCCTTTCTTCCAGGCGAAGCGGCAAAACGTTTGGCAGTACGGATGTCCACGCCTCTCGCATCCCACGAGCCGCCCCGGAAAACGTGGTTCTGCTTTTTCTCAGGGCCGGTCGGGTTCATCATCGGAGCATTTTTATAATAAAACTGGTCGTAGAAATCCTCGACCCATTCCGAAACGTTGCCTGCCATATCATAAATCCCATAAACGCTTCGCCCCATAGGATAACTTCCCACCGGGCCCATATAAGGGTATCCATCACCCGTTCCAGCTAAATTAGCGCGTTTTGGGAGGATCTTGTTCCCCCATGGATATTCGAGTCCGTGAGTCCCCCGCGCCGCTTTTTCCCACTCCGCCTCCGTCAAAAGCCTTTTACCGGCCCAGGCACAATAGTTGACCGCATCATTCCAGGAAACTCCAACGACCGCATGCTGGGGAACCTTCATAACCTCACTGTCCCCTTGAAAAAACGGAACCGAAGGCTCTATATAATTGGCCGCTTTGCGATACTTGTTATATGCTTCCACGCTCACCTCATATTTATCCACAAAAAATGCATCGAGGTAAACTTCCTGCATGGGTTTTTCGTCAAAGCCTCCTGAGTCGGACCCGCGGGAAAAAATACCTTCAGGCACCAAAATCATTTCCCGTGCATCATCGCCGACAAGGGTTTCATAGATGCTGAAATCCCGGTTGTCAGCAACTTCCACATTATTGGCTTTTTTGGATATTTGTTGTACTCTCTCATCGTGGTCAATGGATTTTTTTATCTCCCAGATGATGACCCCAACAAATAAAACGGCAATCGCAAAACAACCTATAATTGCAATCATTAAATTCTTGTCACGCATATTTTTTTAGCCCTATATAAAGCAATAATTTTCTTCAAATAGACGAATGTGAATGGACGATTATAATTTAAACAGTGATTAAAGCAACGATATTCTCCCCGGCTCGCCTTCTTACCCGGAAGTTTTGTTAACCCTAAGGTTATTTCAGTCATGAATTTACTGGAAATTAAAGATGTCGCATTATCCATGATGAAACCCGCAAAGGCGGAAGTTTTAAAATGGTACCGAGGAGAGTTTTCCGTTGACCTGAAAGATGACCAGAGTCCTGTCACTATCGCGGACCGGAATGCCGAAGAGATTCTGCGTAAAAAAATTTCCCAACATTTCCCTGACCACGGGATCATAGGAGAGGAGTTCGGCAGTCACAACCCGGATGCCGAATGGGTCTGGACTATCGACCCTGTCGATGGAACCCGGTCATTTGTAAGGGGACTGCCCCTTTTCGCGTCCATGATAGCCCTCCTGCACAAGGGGAAACCGGTTTTGGGCATCATCGAACTCCCGGCCCTGGGGGAAACTGCGTGGGCAGTAAAAGGAAAAGGCGCCTTTGCAAATGGACAGCGGCTTAGAGTTTCTTCGCAGTCCCGCTTAAAAGGAGCTTTTGTTGCGGTGGCAGACCATTATTGTTTTCGTAGCGAAAAATGCACCTTCCTTTTCAACCGCCTGAACCAGGAAGCCGGGATCGTGAGAACCTACCCCGATGCGTTTGGTCACTTAATGGCAATAAGAGGTGTTGTGGATGTGATGGTGGACCCGCTTGCCAAAATATGGGACTACGCCCCTTGTAAAATCCTGGTTCAGGAGGCTGGGGGCCGTTTCGCGAACTTCGCGGGTAGCCGCGCCAGCATTGAAGAAGGAACCGCCGTGGTGGGAAATTCCAAAATTGTCCAGCAGGTTCGTAAAATTTTCCGAGAGAACAGTAAAAAGGCTAAATAGGCTGGCGTCCGGCAAAACCGGAATGAAGATCATGCCAAAACCGGATCTCTTTTTCGGGCATTCTCCAGCAAAGATACACTTCTCGGCCTTCCCGGATAGTGGGAAAATCCACTAAGCCCTCACGAACCCCCTTGACCTCACAACCGGCCGATTCAATCTGCTGGATCAAATAATTATATTTCATAACTACATTCAGGTACTCAACCCCCTCAACACTTCCGCCATTCCACTTGGCGTTTTCGCGAGCATTGCGGATATCTGGGAAATCTCGATTCATTGAAGCGGATAACTTTTGAATTTCAGGAACCCAGCCCAGCAACTTGGGAACCAGGGAATTGGCCTCATCCAATGTAAAAAGTTTTTTTAAAGACATGAAAATATATTTTGATTTGTTTGTAATTCACCGTACCACTTTTTCATTATACAAATTTGAAACCACTTATCCAGTTTTCCCTTTAGTTTAGGAAAATCCTCCCGAACAGGTTGCTGAAAAACTTCCCAAACGTCATCCTCGAGGAGCTCCTTCGGCTTCGCTCAGGACAGGCTCCGGCGACGAAGGATCTCAAAGTTCTCTGAAAAGCAAGAGACGAGAGTCTTTGCTAACACTCATAAAATGACATGCCTAATAGTTTTTCAGCAACCTGCTAAAGACCGAATCCACCAAACCAAAACACAATCCCCATTTTTTTAAATCGCCAACAAATAAAAATATAAGCCTTTATATACCTTTTGTTTCAATAGGTTATTAACAAAGCAACTTTCATTTAAAACTTTATTCGATCTGTGCTTTATCCGGTTTACAGGAAGAACCGATTTTTTATTGACAAATGGGGGCCATAAGGTTATAAATCCTGACATCCACGGTTCGTTTCAGCCTATTTTACAAGTAGGAGAAATGACCATTATATTTAGGATATTCTGAAATTTATTAATCAGTTGACTCCTACAAGAGTCAATTCATTTTGTTAGGTAGTGCTTGTTTAGTTTAATGATTTTTTTTCCAATCATCAGTTGGGGAGGCAAGTAATGAAAAAGGTAATTTTTTTCGTAGCGGTAAGCGCATTCTTAAGTTTCATGGCATTGGGTTCCGTAGCTACGGCAGATGACGTAATTCCTGGGACCTATGTCCAACATGACGCCAGCGTTATGGGTGTTGGTCAGACCGTGATGCAATTTGGAGCTAGTGCTAGAATTCTGACCAATGCGGTCAACCTGGCTTCTGGAGCAGGCAGTGCAAGAGCTAATTCAAACACGGGG
>DODH01000080.1 GCA_003545625.1 Nitrospina sp. | reverse complement strand
ACCTTTTTCAAATAGGGCTGAAAAATTGAAACATTCAGTTCATGGACCCGGACTTTGCCATTAATGGAAATACCGGTAAACCCCTGGTTTTCGGAAAAATTGTCGAACGCCCCGGAAACCTGGAAAGCAGTCGGTGAACCCTCGTTCGGGATCTCCCCTTTCAAGGTGAACTGGAAGGGTGAATCAAGAAGACTTTTCCGCACGGAAAAAGAAATATGCTCCAGATTCAATGGAAGTGGGTCTTCAGGGGAACGATTAAAATAGTCCTGAAAATGTATGGCTCCGTCTTCCACCATGAGTTGGTTCATGAGACTGACTTTTAGAATTTTGAACAAGTTGCTTTCGGCAGGCCGGATGATCCACTTTTTCACATCTCCTAAACTGAACCGCCCCTTAGCATCACGGACCATCCTGAGAGATAACCCCTGGACAATGATTTTCTTGACCTCAACACGTTTATCTAACAACGGCAGTAACTGGACCACCACCCAAACACTGCGTGCCGTCAGTTCCGGTTCCTCGGCCCTTCGAGACCTGACCGCTACATCTTTCAGACGAATGCTGAGGCCGCGGACAATATCCACCTCCACCTCACCGATTTTCACTTTCCGCCGGGTCAACTCCTCAAGCTTTTCTATAGCAAGCGCTTTGAATTCTCCCAGGTTGCGCAACTGGTAATAGGCCAGGGAAAAGACGGAGAAAACCACAAGAATCAAAGTAAACAGGGAGTAGAAAATAACCCTTTTTCGGGAAATCGCCATATAAGGTTTACGGATTACAGAAAAAGGTTAAAATAGCCTTCGCGGTTTTTTCGCGGAAAAGAAAATTTTTTCGAGGAAATTGTAACACCCGTGCGTAACCGCGCAAGGATCAACATTGGATTTTACACAGATAAATCCAATGTTATCATAAAGTTATAGATCATTTAGGACTATCCGTCCAGAAAAATCCCATAAACCACCCTGTCACTCTTTAGGGCAAGTTTCCATTTTACCGATGATGAAATCTACAGAACAAACTCTGATTGTTGGAATTAATTCGGTTCGTGAAGCTCTTTCAGCCTCTAAACGCCGTTGTTACCGACTAGTTTTCGAACAGGGCAAAACCTCTCCACGAATCCAGGCTGTACTCAAATTAGCCGAGGAAAAACAAATTCCTATCGAACCCCTGCCCAAGTCGGTATTCCAAAAAAAGTTCCACGACCAGGTTCACCAAGGCATCGCTGGATATTTTTCCACCATCGTCACTCTGGAATTGGAAGACCTGATCGAAATTGCATTTCAAAAAACTTCCCTGCCTACGCTCGTCATTCTGGATGGAATTCAGGACCCACAAAACCTCGGAGCAATCATCCGATCAGCGGAAACCCTTGGCATTCAGGGACTGATTCTGCCTAAACATGGCACACCGGCCCTAAACGAAACCGTTGCCAAATGCTCCTCAGGAGCCATTGAACATTTGCCGATCACTTGGGTCACGAATTTAACACGCTGTATCGAACAACTCAAAGAGGCTGAATTCTGGATTGCGGGCATCGTGCCCGATGGGGAAATACCATGCTACCAGTACCAGTTCAATACTCCGTTGGCACTGGTACTTGGAGGAGAGGAAAAAGGCATTCGGCCTTTGCTGAAAAAATCCTGCGATGTCACGCTCTCGATCCCCATGAAAGGCCAATTAGAATCCCTGAATGTGGCATCAGCCAGCGCGGTAGTCTTTTATGAAAATTTACGTCAGAAAAAATTGCGGGATGCGAGCAAAGAGTAAAACGGATGCCACCCACACCTTAACGCAGGATAAAAAGGAATAGTACGAAGCCTAAAGCCGGTTGTAGGATCGCATGCGGCGCAAGGCGGCTTTTCTTTTCTTCTTGGCTTCCTTTTGCTTTCGTTTTTTCTTTACGGAAGGTTTCTCGTAAAATCGGCGCCGCTTGAGTTCTTTCAGCAGGCCTTCCTTGGTCATTTGTCGTTTCAAGACTTTTAAGGCTTTTTCGACTTGATTTTGGTAAACTGTTACTATCAAAAACCTTTACCTCCTACCCTGAGTTTTTAGCCGGGACGAACAACGTTTTTATGGCTCAAAATAACGATTTCCCGGCATCAATGCTTGCGTCAATTACGGAAAAGCCATGTTAAATATGAAGCCTGTGATTATCAACAAAAACCCGCATAAAGTCAATACCTCAAATTTATGAGCCCAAATCCGGTCACCCAAACCATTCGGATCATCCTGGCGACCTTGTTTTTAATCTGGTTATTGGTTTTTTCCCGCGAGGGCCACTCTGAAGAATTTGCGGTACCCAATCACGGGTCTCCCTACCTGGACCTGGGCAGTCTGGACGTAGGCCAAATCCTCCATCTTCCAACCGGAATGGTTGTCAGCCTGAAACAGATGATGGATTCCATTTCGGCCTCCCGTGTCATTTACATCGGAGAAACACACGACAACATTGAAGCCCATAAAGTGCAACTGCAAATCATCCAGCTTCTATCGGAAAAATATCAGGTGGCTATTGGATTGGAAATGTTCCGCCGCTCGGCCCAGGAAAAATTGTACCTCTGGAACCGGGGTCAGCTTTCACTCAGGGAATTTAAAAACCTCTTCCACTCAAACTGGGGAGAAGGATTTGGACTTTATCAACACATCTTCGAATTTGCCCAAAGCAAAAACCTGCCGTTGATCGGACTCAAATCTACCCATGAGGTGGAAAACCATTTTCGCGCAGGGGATCCGGCTCCCGGCGACACGCTTTATCCGGAAATAGATGACACCGACCCCTATCACCGGGCTTTCGCCCTGGCCGCTTTCGGCGGCCACCGGGGTACCACAAAGGCGCTAGAAAAACCTTATAGAATGTTACTGTTGTGGGAAGAAACCATGGCCCAAACCGTGGCAGAATTTTTACACAATCCGATCAATAAAGACAAAAAGCTGGTGGTGCTTGTGGGTGGGTTCCATATTCAATATGGATTCGGCATCCCCAAACGTGCTTACCGAAGAATTCCGCACAATTATTCCATCATTCAGCCCAGCATTACCGAAATTCCGAAAAACTTGAAAGACCGGGAAATGACCGTGGAAAAAGTCTCCATCCCTCTTTACGCCTCGGACTATGCCTGGAAAGTGGAATACCGGGTGCCCGGTCGTAACAAAGTAAAACTGGGGGTACGGCTCGCCCAGGAAAAAGACGGTGGCGTACGTATCAAATTCGTTGCGGAAAATTCCAACGCCCAAACTGCCGGCATGAAATCTGGAGACCTGCTACTTAGCATGGACGGCACGGCCCTTTCCGGGGTAGACGATGTTTTGGAAATATTGGGGAAGAAAAATTTTGATGACCACTCTACGTTCCAGCTTCAACGCGATCAACAAACCCTGACGGTCGCAGTGGTGTTCAAAAAACCAGAAAAATAACCAGCGTGACGCTGGACCCAGTGATGTCACCCTGAGCTAGTTATATTTGACCATTGCCCGCGTATACCCCGAAGGGGTATATCTGTGGTTGAAAAGGGTTTTCAGCGACTTATCTAATTTAAAAATCGGTTTTATTGTGCAATTGTAGATAGTATTTTTCTAAATCTTTTACTGAAAACATTCCCACGATTTCACCGTTTCGGGTTACGGGAACATGGCGAATTTTCTTTGTTTGTATAATGGAACAGACCTCGGCAATGGTTTGATTCTCGTCAATCGTATTAGCAATTTTTGTCATCACGGATGATATCTTCATGACTTTGGGGTCGCACTCCCCTTTTAAAACCAGAAACATCCAATCCGTTTTTGTGATGATCCCCACATATTCCCCACCCTCCTTGACTAAAAGTGCGCTGACTTTGTTCTTATACATTTCGTCAACCGCTTCATAAGCATATTTATCCGGACTGGTTGAAAAAATCCGGGTACTCATATACTTTTTGACTTCACTCATCGCGCCACTCCTTTTTGCAAATTAGAACGGTAAATCCCCTCGGCCCTCCTGGCAAGGGGAGCAGGAGGATTAAAAGTCTCCACCGGGTGCCGTCTGATCTTCAGTTAATTTCAGGAACACTGCTTCCAGATCCCCGTGATGGTGTTCGGCCTGGGAACGCAACTGGTCCACCGTCCCCAATGCTATCATTTTTCCTTTTTGGATGATGCCCACCCTGTGGCACATGGCCTCGGCCACCCCCATGGTGTGAGTGGACATAAAAACCGTGGTGCCATTTTCGCATAAATCCTGAAACAATTGTTTCACCTGGCGTGCGCCTTTGGGATCGAGCCCAACCAAAGGCTCATCGACAATGATCACCTTGGGTTTGTGGATCAGCGCTCCGGAAATGATGAACTTCTGCTTCATGCCATGCGAGTAGCCTTCGATCAACTCATGGGCAAACTCTTGCAAATCAAAAAAAGTGAAGAACTGTTCCGCTCTGTCGCGTGCGATGTCCGGGTCCAGGGAATACAGGCCCGCAACAAACTCCAGATATTCCCACCCCGTCAGCTTGTCATAAAGAAAAGGTCGGTCGGGAATATAGCCAATAATTTCTTTTACCCGAATAGGGTCCTGTTCCAGATTGACCCCATCTATGCGGATGGTTCCGGAAGAAGGTTTGAGAAGACCGACTAAAAGTTTGATGGTGGTGGTTTTGCCCGCACCGTTGGGACCAAGAAAACCGAACAGCTCTCCAGCAGGGATCTCCAGGTCGAGCCCGTCTACCGCCAGGACCGAATCGTATTTTTTAACCAGCCCATTAATGGAAATCATAACGACCCCTTAGCAGGGGAGGCAGATAGCAGGGACACATTCAGCCGAGACAACTCTTTGCTCGCCAGTGAAAGTTATTGCCAGTCGCCCCGACGGCTAGTAGCGCCTAGTGGTGGATTTCGAAGGTGATCAAGCCTTGAGGGCTGACCCACTCAATATCCAAGTCAGAGACTTGAGCCGCAGGCGGCCCTTTTCTGCACCAGTTGATAAACCGCTCAAGGGTTTCTTTTTCCCCTTCAGCATGAATTTCCACCGACCCGTCCGGGCAGTTTCTCGCCCAACCGCATACCCCCGACTGCAAGGCCTGCTCCTGGGTGCCAGCCCTGAACCAGACCCCCTGTACACGTCCGCGCGCAATAAGATGAACGGCGGAACTCATCGGCGCTGCCTCCTATTATTCCAGATCACTTTTTCTTTCGAAACGCGTCATCAAAAAGATGCTGAACTTCCCGGTAGATCTGAAATTTACTTCCGTCCCCTATTTTTTCTCCAAACTTACCCAGGTCACGCATAATGCGCTGGAACTCCTGGGTCTGCCCCTTGAAGTTATCAATGAGAGGACGAAAATATAATTGCTCATCCTCATCCAACCGGTCACAGATTGTCCTGAGCCGGTTTTTTAAGGGTTCAAAATCTCGTTCCATGCCTTAATACTAGCCTTCAATAAACGGGATTGCAATTAGGCAAAATAAGAGCCACTAGGCGTGGGGCGAGCCGCCAGTGGCAATTTGCAATAGCTTTTTATTGCTAGCAACGATGCTCTCGGCTCAATTAAGCTTTTGCCCAATCCCTCCCTCATAGAGGGCCACTAGGCATGGGGCGGTGACTTATTTTTTGTCTTTTTGGCGTTCTTTCATGATGTTCTTCAAACGCACAACGGCGGGGCTGTTATCCGGGAGGGCGAGAAATTTTTCGCGGGTAAGAACAGCGATTTCACAATCTTCCAAGGCTATTACCGTTGCGGTACGCTCACAGGCTGAAATCATCGCCATTTCCCCGAACAGGTCGTTCTCTTTCAGTTTGGCAAGTACTTTTATGTTGCCCTCGGCATCTTCCAGATAAACTTCCCCGTTCCCTTTTTAATCAGGCACGCACTGGTGCCGTGGGTGCCCTGGCGTATAATCTTTTTCCCATGGCGGTATTCCTTAATGACAAACATGATGGCCTTTCGTCCCCGAAGCGAAAGAAAATGATAGCACTTTTACTATAAAAAATTCTATCCCAATTTTCAATCCCTACTAATGTGTGGGATTGGCTAGCTTTCAAAAAAATTAATCCTCATTAAAGATAGATCATTTTTTCATATTGTCCAGCTGCTTTTTCGGCAGGTTGCTGAAACCGGTAAAAACACCTTTTTAGCAACCTGCTAATTTTGCGGTGTTATCGTATTGTCCGGATATTTTAAATACAGAAGACTTAACTGGCGTTTCACGTTTCTTATCCGGGCGTGATTCCTTTTTTGGGTATATAGGTCTCGAGCTCGAAGCATATGCTTGATGGCGTTGGGGCCATCCTTTAACAAATCGTAAGCCATACTCAGGTTATAATGCGCCGCAGTGTATTTATGGTTGAGCTTGATCGCCTCCTGATAGGCTTCCACCTCTTCTTCATGACTGCCCATGGCAAGGTAAGCTCTTCCCAATTCAAAGTAGGCGATCGCATCCAGAGGGTCCTCGCGAATGATTTCCTTGTGCCGGGAAACTTCTGCCTGGGCTCCTTTAAGATAGGTTTGAAAGTCCACGGCCAATGCCCATTTCTCCGGTAGCCCCAAAATACCAGTTAATACTAACAAAACGAAAAGTCCTTTTACTAAAGGATGAAAAATGCTATGACCGATGAAATAAAAGAAGCGATTAAGTAAACGGGATGTCATTCTCCCAATTTATCATTTTTTTGAGAGGCGGGTATGAATTACCGGACATTTGGCAACACCGGCTGGACGGTTTCAGAAGTTGGACTGGGCACCTGGCAGATTGGCGCGGATTGGGGAGATGTGGATGATTCTACAGCCGAAAAAGTCCTCGAGACCGCAGTCGAAAATGGAGTAACTTTTTTTGATACCGCCGACTGCTATGGCGAGGGCCTTGCAGAAACTCGACTCGGAAGGTTTGTTAAAACATTGTCTACAGAAGTGGTAATCGCAACCAAAATTGGCAGATTCCCCCGGCCCGGCTGGCCCGATAATTTTTCCCTGAAACAGTTTCGCAAACACACGGAAGATTCCTTGAAACGCTTGGGAATGGAAACCCTGGATCTGGCCCAGGTGCATTGTCCCCCCACCGACCTTCTGAAACGCGGTGAAGTGTTTGATTGGCTGAGAACATTGAAACAGGAAGGTAAAATCAAACAATTCGGATTCAGCGTGGAATCCATGGAGGAGGCTCAGATCTGCCTGCATGAAAAAGGGGTGACTTCATTACAAATCATTTTTAATATTTTTCGGCAAAAACCCATTGAATCTATTTTCAAGCAGGCTCAGGAAAAACAGGTGGCCATCATCGTCCGCCTGCCTCTCGCATCCGGTCTGCTTTCCGGGAAATTACAGCGGGATACAGCTTTTTCCGATAACGACCATCGCAATTTTAACCGGGATGGGCAAGAGTTCAATGTCGGAGAAACCTTTTCGGGACTTCCCTTTGAAAAAGGACTGGAACTTGTTGAAAACCTGAAAAAACATGTTCCGAAAAACCAGGCCCTGTCCCAGTCGGCATTGAGATGGGTTCTGGATTTTGAGGCTGTCAGCGTGGTAATCCCGGGTTCCAAAAACCCCAAGCAGGTAATCGATAATTGCGCCGCAAGCTCATTGGCCCCTTTGACTTCGGCTATGCATGAGTCCCTGAGTGATTTTTATTTTAATGAAATCGCCTCCCATATTCGCGGAAAATACTAGCACCAGCGTGATACCCCATTCG
>DODH01000051.1 GCA_003545625.1 Nitrospina sp. | reverse complement strand
ATGGACTTCACATTCCACTTCTTGTGTATTGAGCTTAATCGTAAATTGTCGCCCCTTTTCCAACTTGCGTTTTCCCATCCAGAAAACGTTTGCATCAAAAGTTGTGGATACGATGGGTAGTTCGTCCATTAAGGTGCAAACGTCTCCACGCTCAACAAAAATCTGTTCATCCAAGGTGAATCCGATGGATTCTGAAGAGGTTGCACCATTAGGTTGTTCGGGAACGCTCCATGATTCGATTGTTTTAACTACGGCTTTTTTGTTCGAAGGCGAGAAGATAACACGGTCTCCTACCTTGAGTTTGCCCGATTCCACGCGCCCGGCAATTATTCTCCGCTCGTCAAATTTATATACATCCTGCACTGGAAAGCGGAAGGGAAGATGATCGGGTCTCGGCTTTTTCTCGAACTGATCGAGCATATTTAAAACAGTCGGCCCTTTGTACCAGGGCATTTCGTCTTTGAGCTCGGCTATATTTATGCCCAGCTTTGCTGAGACAGGGATGAACTCTCTTGCCTCAACGCCTAAAGATGCTAGAAAGTTGGAATATTCTGCTTTGATTTTGGAATAAACTTTTTCGTCGTACCCCACCAGGTCCATTTTGTTGATGACCACTGCAACCTGGGTGAGACCCAAAAGTTTGAGAATATAACCATGGCGGCGAGACTGTTCCTGTACTCCTTCCTTGGCATCGATGAGGAGAAGCGCGGCTTCAGCATCGGCGGCACCGGTCACCATATTTTTCAGGAATTCTTTATGGCCCGGCGCATCAATGATGACATATTTTCTTTTCGCCGTATGAAAGAAGATTTGCGAGGTATCGATGGTGATGCCTTGCTCCTGTTCTTCCTGCAAGGCGTCCAGCAGGAACGCGAACTCAAAACTTTTTCCCTGCTGGTCACAAATGTCTTTTACAAACTGGAGTTTGCCTTCAGGGAGGCTTCCCGTATCAGAGAGCAGGCGACCCACCAAAGTGGATTTTCCGTGATCCACATGACCTACGATAACCATCCGCATCAAGCGGCTGGAAAGATCTGGAGCACTTCCGTTATTACCCATTTACATATACCCTCGGGCTCGAAGTTTTTGCATGGCGTAGGTATTTTCCTGGTCCTGTGCCCTGCCGGAGCGCTCTGCTGTGGTTGCGTTTTTCAACTCTTCAACAATCTCTTCCACATTTTTTGCATTAGAATCTATGGTGCCTGTGCAAGGTGCACAGCCTAAAGAACGGTAACGTTTACCTTCAGGGGTTGCAAAATAGAGATCGATGATGGGGATGTTCTCTCGCAAAATATATTCCCATACGTTCAATTCCGTCCAATGAAGAATGGGATGAATTCGGATATGCGTGTCCTCCGAAAATGTAGTTTTATATTGATCCCATAACTCAGGAGGTTGGTCTTTAAAGTTCCATTCAAAGTTTTTATCTCGTGGCGAGAAATAGCGTTCTTTGGCGCGAGTGCCTTCCTCGTCACGGCGGATACCGAGAATGAGTCCAGTGTAACCGTGTTCCTCCATGATGCATTGCAGGCCTTGCGTTTTAAGGGCTTCACAGCATACGATGCGCCCTTTTTCGTGGTTCATCCCCTCATCCAGGGCTTTCTGGTTTTTCCCCACTACCAGGTTCAATCCCCACTCTTTTGCATAAAAATCGCGGTATTCGATCATTGCTGGGATTTTATAGGTAGTGTCTATATGAACCAGAGGAATGGGGCAATGCCCGAAAAAGGCCTTGCGTGCAAGCCAGAGCATTATTGTTGAATCCTTACCGATCGACCACAGCATGGCAAGGTTTTTAAAGTTTTTATAAGCCTCACGAAGGATAAATATGCTCTGATTTTCAAGCTCGTCTAGATGATCCATGTAATATAGTAATTCCTCAAATTAAAACCCACGGTAATATTTCCCATGGCTTTTTATGTATATTTTATAAAAATCTTTGTCGGATTCCCCGTCCGCTTTTGGCGGGCTCATTTGTAGTAGAAAGTCCACTTTATCCTGATTTATCAATAGAATCAAGGGGGACGGTGATTTTACGGGAATTTGGTCCAATACGCAATGAGAATGCTGCTTTTTTTGGGTTTTTTAGGAGCAATGTTGGCCCACCACATCAATTTTTAAGGCCCATAATATAGTGTGACCTTATATTCATTCTTCGAGCTCATTAAAAATGCGAGTGAATTTCAAATAGATTGCTAAAATTTTTCCCCTTGCGATCATTTAATCTTCCATTCGGTCCCATTGGCAGTATCTTCGATAAGTACACCTATTGCGGTTAGTTCATCTCGGCAGCGATCCGCTTCAGCCCAGTTTTTTGATTTACGAGCAGTATCCCGGTCGGCGATCAATTGCTCAATTTTTTCAATATCGAGTTTAAGGTTTTCCTTTTTTATCGAGAACAACTCTTTCTCAAAATTTTCAGGGGTACTAGCAAACAAACCGAGAACTTTTACGGCCTTGATCCATGCATGCGCCGTTATTGCAAATTCCTCATCAATGGATGTTGAGTTCAGGTTTCGCAAACCTTCATTCAAATGCGCCATGACAACTGCTGTATTCAAATCGTCATTCATGGCTGTCTCAAAACTTTTTGTTAACGTATGCTCTTTGACTTTTTTCTGGAGCCCTGAAATAGAGTTTATGTCCAGACCTTTGATTTTTTCGTTGATTCCCGCTAGCCCTTCATAAAACCGAGTCATCACCTTGGTCGCGTCTTCCAAGTTCTTTTCAGAAAAATCGATAGGACTACGGTATTGACTGCTGATTAGAAACAGTCGCAATACTTCCGGATGATATTTTTTGTAAACATCACGCAGAGTAAAAAAGTTGCCCAACGATTTCGACATTTTTTCCTTATCGATATTGACAAATCCGTTATGCACCCAATATCGAACTGGCTGTTTGCCAGT
>DODH01000302.1 GCA_003545625.1 Nitrospina sp. | reverse complement strand
TATTTGCTGTAAAGGACTTTGTCGCCCACTTTTACTTCCAGCTTGACCGTCTTGCCGTCATCGCCAACTTTACCTTTACCTACAGCTTTTACTCGGCCCTCAATGGGCTTTTCCTTGGCTGAATCGGGAATGATGATTCCCCCTTTTCGAACTTCTTTTTCCAGAATGGGTTGCACCAGAATACGGTCATGCAGTGGTTGGATTTTCATATAGGCTCCTTGAAAAAATGTTACACTCAGATAAAATATTGAAAGAAAAAACGCGATTTCAGCGTAAACCTGCTCACAAAAAGTTATAACTTGTTATAATTAAATGCCTTATGCTCCTGAGTGGGGAAGGCTCGGCTTAATTTTTTGAGCTTTTGGCACTCTCTGGGTACGAGTGCTGACAATATATAAAACCTTGATATCAAAAAGCAAGGTCTTTCCCCAAAAAAATAACCAAAATTATGAGAAATACCATGAAAAAAGAGGTTTTGCAGATTGAAACGTTCCCTAATCCATTTCCGGAAAGGGATTACACCATTGATATGGAGTGCCCGGAGTTCACCTGTTTGTGCCCCAAAACCGGGCAACCGGATTTTGCCACTCTGTATATCAGTTATATTCCGGATAAACTGTGCGTAGAATTAAAATCATTAAAGCTTTACCTGGTGTCGTACCGGAATGAAGGAGGGTTTCACGAAAAACTGACCAATATCATTTTGGATGATCTGGTATCTGCGTGTCGGCCGAGAATAATGAAAATTGTGGGTGATTTTAATGTCCGTGGTGGAATCCACACCACGGTTACGGTGGAACATCAGGCCAAGATTAAAAAATCCGCCAATAAGAGAGTAAGTAAATAAATGGGTCAGCCGCTGCAACGAACTGGGGAATGTCATTCCTGTGGGGGGAGTGCTGCAAGAGGGTCAATATTACGGTCGTTCGAGACATCACAATCCAGCAACATGGAAGTCTGGAAGAACTGGAACTTTATTTATCTTACCGGGGAATCCGGGTTGTCGGTTCGGATGAAAAGAGAAACCAGCTTTATTATTTCATGGATGTTCCGTGCAGTGAACTGACTCAGGATAACCAGTGCCGTGTTCATGTCAGTCCTATGAAGCTTCTCATCTGCCTTCCTTTTCCTTCCAGTAAAGAGGATATCGAGGACATTACTGTGGTTATGGTTTTCAGCATGATTTACCTGGGCTCGTCACTGCTCGCCGCAGAGGCACTCCGCTTTAAAGTTTCAGGGGGGAACCGTTTTGCGGAAAAACCACTGAGAAACAGGTGCCTTGTCCGGGCTGGCTTTCGACAAAAATGGTTCCGCCATGGTTTTCCGCTATTTTTTGGCAGATGGCTAGACCCATCCCAGTTCCTTCATACTCGTTTCTGCCATGCAGTCTTTCAAAGGGACGAAAAATCCGGTCCTTATATTTTTCATTGAAGCCTATTCCCTGGTCCTTGATGGAAATTTCCCAACCGCTTTGTTTGTTTAAGCGACTTTTAATTTCAATCTTTGGAGGTTTGCCGACTTCATGGAATTTGATGGCATTGGAAAGAAAGCTTTGAAATAACTGCCTGATTTGCGAGGGATTGCCCTCGATAGTGGGTAGGGAACTGAAATGAATTTTAGCCTTGCTTTTATTAATCAATACCTCCAAATCGGCTGTGACCTCTTTTAAAACTACTTTCAGATCAATTTTTCTGAACGGTTCTGTCTGAGTGCTGGTTCTTGAAAAAAGCAGGAGATCATTAATGAGATCCTGCATCCTGAGCGCGGATTTTTGCATTCGTTCCAGGTATTCTCTTATTTCCGGTTTTAGGCTGTCTTCTTTTTCAATCAACCGGGATCCAAATATGGCAATCTTCCTTACAGGTTCCTGCAAATCGTGGGAGGCGATGGAGACAAAATCCCTCAGCGCCAAGTTGCTTTTTTCCAACTCCAGGGTTTTTAATTTAAGCTGGGCTTCTGCATCCATGCGCTCTATTTCACTGGAGCATCTGGCGGCAAAAATTTTGAGGATGGAGTGGTAGTGGTCAAAATCCTCAATAGGTTTTTCATCCATAACGGATATTAATCCAAGGAGTTTTTTCTCCGAATTGAGCATGGACACCCCCAGATAAGACTCAATGCCCTGCTCAACCAGATACGAGTCGTTAGGAAAATATTCCTGCACGGCTTGTGGGTAATAACAAACCTCCATTTTCGTTACTTTTTCGCAGGGGGTTCCTTCCAGGTCATAAACAAAATTTTTCGTTAATTTGTTTCCATCCCAGAGGGCCAGGGTTTTAATTTTTTTTATTAAAGTGCCGGTAACTATACCTATAAAGGCATAGCGCACTCCAAAAACAGAAGCCAGGCTTTGAACCAGGTTGTTGAAGTATTCATTGCCGATGACCGAAGAGGTGCTTTGGGTAATGCAGGATAATTGCTGGTTAAAAAGGCGTAGTTTTTCTTCGCTTGTGCGGAGAGACTTCTGGTTTTTATAATTTTCCTCAATCAAGAAGTTAAATCTTTTCATGGATGAATTTCGCGAAACTGCGTAATAGGCTGTATCCTTCTTGGATGAGGATTTTATAGAAGAAATTGTTGGGACGGAGTTTTCCCCAAATCGCCAGTGAAAAATGGCCGGTTTTTTAAGGGATACATTTTGGATGATTCGAAATTTTAATCCTTTCGCGTCCATATTGTTCGTTCCTTTCCTCTTTGAGAATACTGGTTAT
>DODH01000079.1 GCA_003545625.1 Nitrospina sp. | reverse complement strand
CCTGCATTTTTGCTGACAAAGGAATGGCTTTCAAAAAATAGAGCATCGCCCCGATAACGCTTTCGGCGATCAGCTTGCCGTGGAATCCGCCAAATGAAAGTTTTAAATTTTCTGGAGGCTCCAATTCGATCCATTCATTGCCCGCCGCAGGTGTAGCAATCAATTTTAACTGTGGCGCGGAATCCAGCCAAGCTTGCTTGAAAACCCAGACGATCACCGCCTCTGCCTGAGGCAGACGATCCCTGAAATCTTTGGAGTTCAGGCATACTTCTACTTTTAACCCAGGAACCCGGTTCTCCAACAAAGCTTTATGTTCCGGCCTGAAATTCCAAGCCTCAACATGGGGATGGGTTAAATAAACCAGAATTTTTTTTATGGACATCGTTCTGCACCACGAAAAAATAAAGTTTCCGTTTACATAGTTAAGAAAATAACCGCACCATTTCAGGCCCGTAGCCTCTTTTACCAGAGGGCAAATGGGTTAGATAAGCAAGGGTTACACTGTGCACATAAGTGAACACTTTTATCAAATGTCATAACCAGCCAAAAACCAACAGGTTTGCCCTCCTTTCGATAACCTTATGAAAAATTTGGACTTAATTTATTACGCTCATTTTGGCCCGGTTTTTGCTTTATCTGTTTGTAGCATTTAATAAATGTTTGTCAACCCGAAGGGAGGAGTCATGACACGAGTGCAATTGGTGAGTAAGTTAGCGTTACGGTTGGATGTGACTAAAAAAGAGGCCAACCTTTATTTGACCGTGTTTCTGGATTCTATCATGGAAACCCTGCATAAAGACGGGCGTGTCGTAGTTCAAGGATTCGGATCATTCAAAGTCAATGAGTACAAGGCCCGGGTGGCGAAAAAACCTCTGACCGGAGAGTTGATTCAGCTGCCGGTACGACGCAAACCCAGTTTTCATGCAGGTAAAGAACTGCGGCAAAGAGTAAATGAGGGAATGGGTTTGGTGAATGAAGCAGAAGCGTTGTTAAACCGCATCCAGGTTCCAGAAAACGTGTTCAGCATTTCGGCGGGGTAGCTCACCCTCCCCGCAGGCGGTACGGTAATTTCCGTTCGCCCAAGTTGTGGTATAATCAGGCTTCAGGACGCAACTCCTGATTCCCATGAATTGGGGAATCCCTTCATTCAAGGAGCCTCGGCATGTCCGATCACAGAGATACCTGTAGCAAGTGCGGTGAAAAAAGCATCATTAAGGGCGACATTAGTCTGAGGACCAGCAAGACCAATGAATTAATCATGGTTGTCCGGCAAGACCACGGGGTCGAAAAAAGTGTTCCCTTGCAAACCAGCATCTGTTGCCAATGCGGGTTTGTGGATTTTTATGTGCAGGATCCGGTTCACCTGAAAATCTTTTCCGAGGACAGGCCAATCAATCCCGATTTTAAGCAACGCCCTCTAATGGAATCCGACTTTTAACTCCCCTTCCTTCATATTTGTTACATTTTCTTCCTCTCCTCCAGTGATAACCCTTGTGTGATGCCCATTTTTGCGCCAAAATGTGACCCAAGTCTGGAAACAGCCTGTTCCGATTTTATTAACTGATTAATCAGGTAATTAATTCGTTCTCGATATTATGGCCAGACCTTCTAAAGATGAGATTCATTACCTGCTTTTAAAACTCCATTCCCTGACTGGAATCGTACCCATTGGTGCGTTTCTGGTTGTTCATATTTGTGTCAACTCCCTGCGCACCGTCGGTGTTTGGCCTTACCAGCTCAGCATTGACGCGATAAACAGTATTCCTTTCCTTTTGGTCGTCGAAATAACTTGTATATATATACCCCTACTGTTTCATTCTGTAATGGGGTTTTATGTTATGAATATTTCCAAAACCAATTTGATTCGGTATCGGTACCCACGCAATGGCCTTTACACATTGCAACGCATGACTGGGGCTATTGTTTTTGTTTTTCTAATTTACCATCTGGGTACCACGGTGGCACCCAAACTATGGGAGGGTAAACACCATTTTGAAGCCGCGCCATTTTTGATGGACATTATGAATGGCGAATTTCAGACATGGCAAGGAATACTGATCTACACCATTGGTATTGTTTCAGCGACCTTTCACTTCAGTAACGGTCTATGGGGTTTCTGCGTTTCATGGGGGATTTTAATTGGCGAAAAAGCCCAAAGAAACGGGTCAATCGTTTTCGCAATGATCGGCTTGGCACTTACTGTTCTAGCTTTAGCAACCGTAGCGGAGTTTAATATGAACCCGCTTCCTGTTGAAGCAACGGTTGCGAGATGAGGATATGAAAAACAGAAAGAAAAAAATAGTCATCGTTGGAGGTGGATTGGCAGGGCTGGCCCTGGCCATGAAATTTTGTGAACGCAACGGGGAAGTGACCGTGGTTTCTTACCAATCCTTAAAACGCTCCCATTCGGTTTGCGCACAAGGAGGCATCAATGCCGCCATCGACGCAAAAAACGAAGGTGATACCCCGGAAAAACATTTTTATGACACTATTAAGGGTGGAGACTTTCTGGCCCACCAACCTCTGGTGCGCGACATGTGCTACCAGGGTCCAACCATTATTCACCTGATGGACCGGATGGGAGTGGCGTTTAACCGGACCGGAGAAGGGCATCTCGATTTCCGCAGATTTGGTGGCACGTTGTATAGCCGAACCGCTTTTGCCGGAGCCACCACAGGACAACAACTCGTTTACGCGCTCGATGAACAGGTCCGACGCCATGTGCATGACGGTTCAGCAAAAACACTGGAATGGCATGAATACCTGGGGGCCGTTCTTGATTCAGAAGGAATCTGCCGAGGTGCGGTGATTCACGA
>DODH01000006.1 GCA_003545625.1 Nitrospina sp. | reverse complement strand
TTGACTATTCCCGCGTCTTCTTCAATATCAGTTTCGGAATCCTTTTGAATGTTTGACGCGGAAACCAACTCTTCGGGAGATGGTGGCGCAAGATCGAGGATGCGGTCCATCTGTTCTCCCAGTTTTTCGATCTGCGCATCGACCACGCCAAAGTTAGTTTCTACAATACAGCCACCCCGCTCTACCCCGGAATGCGCCTCAAAAGTAATATTTTTAATTTCACTGAACAAATGGTGCAATTCAGGGCGGAAGCTTTCCGCATAGCCTTTATCCGCAGGGTTGATCTTGATGACCATCGACTCACGGTCCAGCACCGATTGAACGGCCAGGCGAATCATCTCCTGCACTGCATCATCGCGCGTGGAAAACTCGAAATGAATGACCTTTTTCGCGAGGCTGACTACCATTTCGACCATCTCCCTCTCCACCTTGTCATACATGTTTTTGCGAAAAATGGTCAAGTCCGCAATCAAATCCTCTATCGTTGCCAGAAAAGGACTGAACTCCTTTTGGGCGGCCTCTTCTCCCTTTTTGAATCCTTCCTCGTAACCGGTATCGTGACCTTCTTTTTTGGCACGGACCTTGATTTCTATGGATTGCCTTTTTGCCTTGTCCAAGGCATCCTTTAGAAGTTCTTTTACCCCTTCCTTGGCTGTCTTGACATTGGCCTGGTCAAAATTCCGGGCGTTTTCCGAATCATAAGTGAAACCGCGCCGAATGGAAGAACTCTGGATATTCAGCTCATTCAGCTCAAAAGAACGTACCTCATGTGGAGATTCGCTTTCTTTTTCCTGATCCTGTTCTGGTTCAAGATTACTCTGGGTGAATGTACTGCGAAAATCAGACAATGGCTTCTCCTTGGCCTATAATGATTCTTCTATCTTCTTCCAATTTTTTGCACACGGCAATAGTTTTTTGCTGAGTTTTTCTCGCTCACTGATTCTCATAGTCAACTTGCTTTAACTTTTTGCTGCCTTAGGTTCTTTTTCCCGCATCCATTTTCGGATCACGCTGGCCGTGTATTTGGGATCATTAGAAACAAACTCCGCTACCGAATCACGAACACGAGCCGATTCGGAAGCCATTTCACTAAGGCGGCGCTTCTCTTCATCCACTGTGTCAAATTCCGTTGCGCCCAGTTGATCCGCTTCCGGCATCACTTCCACCGTCATCGTCATCCAATTGATGATGGGCCGAATGACCCGGGTGAAGAACAGAACGAGGAATATCAGGCCCACCACCAGTTTTCCGACTTCCAGGGCCAGGTCAATCTGATCGGCCTTGGCAATGTCTTCCTTCTGCGCTTCCAACTCGGTTCGGTCAAATTGAAAGTTCTCAACCTTGATGGTATCTCCCCGGTCCTGATCAAACCCCACAGCAGACTGGATGATTTGCAGGTACTTGTCCATGTCTTCCTGGGATCGCGGCTGATATGCTGGCGGGTCTCCCATTATGGAACCATCGATCATCACCGCGACACTGATTTTGGAAATCTCGCCGACCGGTTTCGAGACCCTACGGACAACCTTATTTATTTCATAATTTGTAATGGCATTCGATTTATTCCGCTTGGCAGCCTGGCCGACAACTCCGCCCGGAGACTCACCCGATGGGACCTGAGCCTGAACGCCTGGAATTCCTCCTGGAGGCACAGCGCCCGTAGAGGATTCAGAAATCTGGTTTTCACTTCTTATGACCTGAGAATCCGGGTCATAACTTTCCTCGGTTCTTTCCACCTTTTCAAAATCCAAATCTACCGAGACTCTAGCGATCACTTTTCCCATCCCCAAGGCGTCTTCCAGCATTTTGATGATACTTTGTCGAAGTTCCCTTTCTACCCGCATTTTATGTTTGAAATTGGATGACGACATCATCGCTTCAACGGAGGATTCCATGCCACCGGAAAGCAGATTGCCCTTCACATCGACCACCACCACATCCTGCGCATCGATGCCCCCGACACTGGCTGAAACCAGATGGACAATTCCCTGCACCTGGGTTTCCGACAGAGTTTTACCGGATTTAATTTTCAACACCACAGAAGCCTTGCCCCTGGGTTTATCCTTGCGAAACAGATTGTCCTTGGGAATAACCAGATGAATCCGGACTTGGGCCACCGCATCCAGAGTTTTGATGGTACGAGTCAGCTCTCCCTGCAAGGCTCTTTGGAAATTCAATTTTTGCACAAATTCCGTCATTCCTAATGGAGTGTCATCAAAAATTTCCAGGCCAACATCGGAACCTTCCGGCAACCCTTCACCGGCCAATTGCAGGCGGACTTCATGCAACTGATCCGAAGCAACGCGAATCGTCCGGCCTTGGTTTGAAAGTTCAAAAGGAATTTTCTGGGATTTCAGTTTATCGACAATTGCTCCCGCGTCCTCGGTGGAAAGGTTGGCATAAAGAAGCTGGTAGTCCGGAGTCTTCAACCACAAGGACATCACCAGCAGAGATGCCAGAGCCAAAGCTACAAGAGACAGAGCCGCAATCTTCTTGCCCTGTGAAAGTTCGTTAAACCGTTCGCCAAACTGTCTTAAAAAATCCAGAAAATTTTCCATGAGAATTGTGATTTAAAGGTTTTTAATTTTTAGTTCCTGTTATTTTAACGACCCAGATCAATCGCTCGAATGGCCATGGCTTTGGAAGCATTGAGAGCAGTGATATTTGCCTCAAACGACCTTTGCGTGGTGACCATATTCACTATTTCCGTCATTTGATCAATATTAGGCAACGCAACATAACCCAGATCGTTGGCATCGGGGTGGTTCGGGTTATAAACCAAACGGGGCTCCGCCTGGTCCTCGATCACATCCGCGACCTGCACCTTGCGCAACTCGTCACCCAACGCATTTTTAAACGTGTTGCCAAACTCATCTGCCAAAGGTAAAGCGGTAATCAAGACATCTTTCCTGCGATAGGGTCCTCCTTCCGGAGTCCGTGTGGTTTCCATATTAGCCAGATTGCTGGAAATGGTTTCCATTCGCTTGCGCTGAACCGCCAAGCCCGATGCACTGATTTTCATGTTTGTCAGAAAGTCCATAATCATTCTCTAAAAAGTTTGTTTTTTTATAGAGGGCGTTTACCCCCAACAATGTTTTTTAGGTTAAATACAGCAAGTTTCATACCATAGGAAACCGAAAGGGGGGAAGAAAGGCCGAAACAATGAAAACCTTTTATTTATAAAGAGTTATGGGGATAAAAATAGAGGAGGCAAAGTGGGGATATTCCCCCAGGCTGGGTAAAATCCGTCATAATTTTGGCCCCTGCCGGTGAGCCACCGGGAGCGAATGCAACTGTAACCCGGTACCTCATTTGCGAAAAAATTGCACTGCAGATGCGAAAAAGGCGTTTCCGAAAATGCCCAATTATAGATAACGGGACATAAATCGAGTTCTACCCGCCCCCGTTATATTCGTTGAGTTTGTTGCGCAAGGTGCGAATGCTGATTCCCAAAGATTCAGCGGCTTTGGTTTTGTTACCACTGAACTCTTCCAGCGTTTGCAGGATCAATTCTTTTTCCATTTCAGAAATTGTTCCGGTGAGTGTAGCTTCGTTTTTGCCGGAAGAGAGAGGCTCATCATCGAAAAACAGATGTGAGGGAAGCAGGGTATCGCCTTGGCACATCAGGCATGTCCGTTCGATGATGTTTCCCAATTCCCGAATGTTGCCGGGCCAACTGTATTTTTTCAACAGGGCCAAGGTCGCCGGATCCATCTTGACGGGGGAGCGAGAGTTTTCCTGGCAAAACTGATTCATAAAATGTTCCGCCAAAAGGGGGATGTCATCCTTTCTTTCACGCAGGGGAATCAGATTCAGGGGAATCACATTTAACCGGTAATACAGGTCTTCGCGGAACTCCTGATCTTGGATTCGACGGCGGATGTTACTGTTGGTCGTAGCAATCACCCGCACATCCACAGGTATCGGGGCCTTGCCACCCACCTTATCCACCTCATGTTCCTGCAAAACCCGCAGGAGTTTGGCCTGCAGGGGCAGGCTCATCTCTGTAATCTCATCCAAAAGAAGTGAGCTTTGGTGTGCCTGCTGAAACTTCCCTTCCTTATTTTCCGTGGCCCCGGTAAAAGATCCCTTTTCATGGCCGAACATTTCCGACTCCAGCAAACCTTCGGGCAAAGCGGCGCAGTTGACAGCCATAAAAGATTTTGCAGCGCGAGGACTGCATTGGTGGATGTAACGCGCGAATAATTCCTTTCCCGTCCCGGTCTCTCCCATAATGAGGACGGTCGATTTGCTGTAAGCAACATTCTCGGCAAATTTCAGGAGTTTTTTCATTTCCTCATTCTGGGTCACGATTTTTTTTGCGGTGATCGAATCGGTTTTGTCGACTAAACCCATCGGGCGGGCTGGAGGAACATAATCTTGTGGATCTAAAAACGCACGCTTCACCGTAGAAACCAGCACATCGGCAGAAAACCCGGATCCTTTTATCAGATAATCGAAGGCCCCTTCCTTCATGGCCTCGACCGCATTGTCAATAGTTCCATAAGCGGTCATCATGACCACGGGTGTCTTGGGTGAACGTTCCTTGACCGCCCGCAATAATTCCAATCCGTTTAGTTTCGGCATGCGCACATCTGTCAGAACCAAGTCGAATACATGATCCTCAAACTGGTCCAGCGCCTGTTTGCCGTCTGCCACGCAAACGAGCTGATAATTCTCGCGCTTCAGGGTTGTTTCCAGCGCAATCCTCATTTCGGATTCGTCATCAACAATCAGTATTTTTTTGGAAACGTTATTTTTCATCAAAATCCTCATCCCAACAGGGAATCTTGACCCTGAAAGATGTGCTCTTGCCCTCTTCACTCACGGCTTCAATCGTCCCCTGGTGGGCTTTGATAATATTGTGCGATATGGCTAACCCCAGTCCCGTTCCTTTATCCTTGGTGGTAAAAAAGGGATTGAAGATTTTGGCAAGATCATTGGCGCAAATCCCCCCACCCGTATCGGTAACAGTAACGGTGATGAATTCGCGCGTTCCCTTCCCACTTTCCGACCCGGACACCGGTATCAAAGCTTTCTCAGTTTGTAAGCGCAGTTCGCCTCCATCCGGCATAGCCTGAAGGGCGTTACGGATCAAATTAGGGAAAACCTGCCGCAATAACTCCCGGTCGCCGTTTGCCAGCATCTCTTCATTGCCAAACTCACGTACAACCTTAATATTATCCGGCACTCTGATATCGTCCAGGCCGTCCAGCAATTCCGCTAATAAAAGATTGATATCGCATTGCTGGCGGGATGGCTGGGACGATTTAGCAAATAGCAGAAGAGTGGATATGATTCGGTCCATGTTCTGCACACCGGCACGGATATGCTGGACCAGTTTCACTTTTTCGGGATCTTCTTCCAGGTCTTTTTTAAGTAACGAGGCGAACAATTCTATACTACCCAGCGGATTCCTGATTTCATGCGCGATTCCTGCCGCCATTTCTCCCATTTCTCTTAGCCTCTGGTTGCGATGGGCCAACTCCTCTAACTGGCGCAGGTCAGTCCTGTCCTGAAGGATCAATACAGTCCCTATCTGG
>DODH01000100.1 GCA_003545625.1 Nitrospina sp. | reverse complement strand
GCGAATCTGGTTGTAGCTTTCGCTGCCAACTCTTTGAAAAATATCCTCAAACTTTTCCAGCACCCTGGTTTTTTCCTGGCCTTCATTGACGCTGCCGAAGTCCTTGCCTCTTGCATATTCGAGGACAGATTTACCCGCACGTTCGCCAAACACCACGGCTTCAAGGAGGGAATTGGTTCCCAGCCGGTTTCCTCCATGAACAGACACGCAAGAGCATTCACCGGCGGCGAAAAACCCTTGCATTTTTGTTTGATCCGCATCAATGACTACGTGGCCTTGTTTATCTATAGGAATACCGCCCATAGAATAATGCGCGGTGGGTTGAATGGGTAGAGGATCGGTAACGCAATCGATACCGAGAAAGTCGATTCCCAATTGTCGAATTTGTGGAAGGCGTTCCATGATTCGCGCTTTGCCCAGATGTCGAAGATCGAGGTGAATGCAGTTTTCTCCATTGATTCCACGTCCCGCATCCATTTCACTTTGTTCAGCACGAGCGACAATATCGCGCGGCGCCAGTTCCATTCTGGAAGGAGCATAAGTTTCCATGAACCGTTCGCCTTTATCATTGAGTAAGTAAGCACCTTCGCCACGCGCGGCCTCAGAAAACAAAATACCCTGTCGGTATAATCCAGAAGGATGAAACTGCACAAATTCCGGATCTTCAAGGGGAATACCAACCTCAAAAGCAGCCATAACGCCATCGGCGGTACTGGCAAAAGCATTGGATGTAATTTTAAATACGCGGCCATAACCTCCGGTACAAAAGACCACAGCTTTAGCCCGGATAACTTCAACTTCACCTGTTTGAATATTACTTACAATCACACCATTGCACCGGTCACCATCGACCACCAGAGAATGCATATACCACTCATTATAAATTTTAACGGACTTGGAGTTTTTCATAAGCTGCTCGTGAAGAGCGTGTAAAATTGCGTGACCAGTTCGATCGGCCGAGAAGCAGGCCCGGGGCTTTGAATGACCACCAAAACTACGTTGCGCTATTTTTCCATCTGGGGTGCGACTGAAAACACAACCCATGTGCTCTAGCTCATAGATAATTCTGGGTGCCGCCTTGACATATTCCTCGACCGCATCCTGATCGTTTAGAAAATCACCGCCTTTGACGGTATCATACATGTGCTCTTCCCAGCTATCCGGTTCAGAATTTCCAAGAGAAGCCGCAATTCCACCCTGAGCTGCTCCAGAATGTGAACGGGATGGATAAACCTTGGTCAAAACGGCGACATCGAGTTCTTTACAAACCTCAAGAGCGCAGCGCATTCCTGCAAGACCAGCACCTACGATCACTACATCATGTTCGATCACAAAAATACCTCAAAACGGGGCAAACATTTTAATCTTGGCCATATACAATAAACTATAAACTCATTGCCCTGATCGAGCCCTCGCTATAATAATTTTATCCAGAACCCCCACGACAGGAAAACCATTGAAAAGCCTAATAAAAACTATTTGGGTTCCATTCGGAGAGGTTGTCAATCGGGGCCTTGGCCGGATATAAAATCAAGGAAGAATTTAAACATTTCCCCCCCTTTAAAGTCAAGCAAAATGAAATTGGGGTTGCAAAAGCCCAGCAAGCCCATCATAATAACTCCTGCCAACGTGAATGAGTAGCAAGCGATTGATATTTAAGGCCTCCCTCCCATAAGCATAAATGGCAATGCCTCATTAATCCATAAATCGTTTTCCCGTTGAAGAAAAACTATACCTAAACAGCCCCGCAGCAATTTCTGCGGAATGGAGTATTCATTTGGAACTCATTAATTTTGAATCGTTACTGCTTCCTGAACCTGTTCTAAAAGGTGTTCGAAGTGCTGAATTCAAAACTTGTACCCCCATTCAGAGCAAGTCTCTTCCCATTACTCTGTCTCGAAAAGATCTCGCAGGACAGGCGCAAACAGGAACTGGTAAAACCGCAGCTTTTTTAATCACTTTATTCACTCGATTAATAGAAAACAAACCTGACCCTGCAGCGAAAGGAAAAGAAGGACCTCGAGCTTTGGTTCTGGCACCCACCCGGGAACTAGCACGACAAATTGAGAAGGATGCCTTACTACTTGGAAAATATTGCGGCTTTAAATCAGCTTGCATTATTGGTGGAGTCGACTACGAAAAACAACGTAACCTAATTAAATCAGGAGTTGATATCCTCATCGCTACTCCGGGAAGATTGATCGACTTTTACAAGCAGCGATTCTTTAGCCTGAAACGAATCGAAGTGTTAGTTGTGGATGAAGCAGACCGCATGTTCGATATGGGATTCATTCAAGACTTGCGCTATCTCTTCCGCAGTTGCTCCCCCTACAATAAACGACAAACAATGTTATTTTCTGCAACGCTTAATTATCGAGTCATGGAACTCTGCTATGAGCATATGAACAATCCCGTTAAAGTTGTCATTGAACCTGAGAAAGCGGTTGTAGATGGAATAAAGCAGTCTCTTTTTCATGTTGGCCAACACGAAAAATTCAATCTTCTACTGGGACTATTAAAAAAGGAAGAAGGGAAAAAAGTTCTTATTTTCTGCAACACGAAGATTGAAGCGGAACAACTGGAATGGAAGCTAAATCATAATGACTATAATTCGGGTCAAATAAGCGGCGATCTTCATCAAAAGGCACGCATAAAAGTATTAGAAGATTTCCAAAAAGGAAACATTTATATCATGATCGCTACCGATGTTGCATCGCGTGGATTACATGTCGATGATATTACCCATGTCATAAACTACGATCTTCCCCAAGATGCAGAAGACTATGTCCATCGAATTGGCCGCACTGCCAGGGCAGGAAAAAAAGGTACCGCTATCACCCTTTGTTGTGAAGACTTTGCTCAGCATCTAGAGCGTGTCGAGGTATACCTCAAAAAGAAAATACCCGTGGCCTGGGCAGATGAAGATTTATACCTTGAGGAAAAAGCAGGCACGCCACCTGCAAGAAAACGTCGCCGTGCGCCAGC
>DODH01000247.1 GCA_003545625.1 Nitrospina sp. | reverse complement strand
GAAGAAATCCGCGATACTTACCAACGTCGGCGGGATGTCTTGTGCGAGTCGCTGAATCGAATCGGATGGAAAGTGACACCGCCGAGAGCAACCATGATGGTCTGGGCAGAAATTCCGGACCGATTCAAGAAAATGGGGTCCCTGGAATTTTGCAAATTACTTCTGGACCAAGCCAAAGTGGCCGTTGCGCCTGGAATTGGGTTCGGAGAAGGTGGGGACCATTTTGTACGGTTCTCGCTGGTCGAAAATGAGCACCGAATACGACAGGCGGCCCGCGGAATTCGAGAAATTTTTTAATGGAACGACGATGAAAACGATTAAGGTAGGAATGATCGGCTTTGGCACCATCGGTGCCGGTGTAGCTAAGATCCTTACGGAAAACAGTGAAATCATAAAAAAACGGTTGGGCACCAGGGTGGAACTGGTTAAAGTGGCTGATCTGGATATCACCACTGACCGGGGAATTAAGCTTGCGCCCGATGTGTTGACGACTTCTGCCGATGAGGTGATTAACCATCCTGATATTGATGTGGTCATCGAATTGATCGGTGGATACGACCCGGCCAAAAAATTTCTTCTCCAAGCCCTCGAGCGGGGAAAACATGTTGTGACGGCAAACAAGGCCTTACTGGCTAAACATGGGGATGAAATATTTTCAGCGGTTGCTCAAAAAGGTTTATCGATTGGGTTCGAGGCTTCTATCGGGGGAGCTATCCCGATAATTCGTTCGGTTCGTGAGGCGTTTGTCGCCAACCGCATCCAGGTTATGGAAGGTATCGTGAATGGGACGGCAAATTATATCCTCAGTAAAATGTCGGATGAGAATTGCGACTTCGATACCGCATTGAAAGAAGCACAGGAAAAAGGTTTTGCCGAAGCGGACCCGACTTTTGATATTGAAGGAATTGATTCTGCGCACAAGATAGCGGTTCTGACGCGCCTGGCTTATGGGACCCCTGTGGAGTTTGACGATATAACGGTTTCCGGCATTTCGGGTATTACCTCGGAGGACATTGAGTGTGCCCGGGAGTTTGGCTACCGGATCAAACTTCTCGCTATATCCAAATATGATGGGCAGGCGATAGATATTCGTGTTCATCCCGCAATGATTCCGGTTGCGAACCCGATGGCCAATGTCAATGGGGTATTAAACGCTATTCGCGTCTGCGATGATTTGATGGAGGAAAATATCCTGATCGGGCACGGGGCAGGTGCTTTACCCACGGGCAGTGCGGTGGTTGGAGATGTCGTGGAAATTGCCAGGAATATCCTCTCGGACGTGGGAGAAAGAGTACCTGCCGGATCTTTCCAAAGTGAAGAGATCAAGGCGATCCCCTTGAAAGATATCAGTGAGATAGAGTCAGAATATTTTCTGCGCTTCAGTGTGCTGGATAAACCGAGTGTTCTTTCTAAAATATCCGGGACACTGGGGAACCATTCCATCAGCATAGAGTCCATGATCCAGCGAGGGCGGGCAGGAAGTGGCGAGGAGGTTTCGCTGGTAATGATGTGTCACAAATCCAGTGAGAAAAATATTCAGGCGGCGCTAAAGGAAATAGAACAACTGGATGTAGTGTGTGGAAAGCCAAACTTGATTCGTGTGGAAAAATAGGTATGGAATTTAAAGCCTGGTTTCAATGTATTAATCCGGATTGCCAAAGCCGGTATGAACTGACCGATATCGTTTATCGTTGCAGGGAGTGTGACGAACTTCTGGAAGTGCAACATGATATGAGTTTGTTGAAAAAGCGCTCGGCTGAAGAATGGCGGGAACTATTTGAGAGCCGGTACCGCCGCAACGAATGGCCCTATGGCAGTGCAGTATGGGGAAAAAGGGAGTTGGTTTGCCCTAATGTGGATAACGAAAATATTGTCTCTACTTATGAGGGGGGCACGAATCTTTTCTGGGCCGAACGGCTGGGGCACCAGATTGGCCTCAATGATCTTTGGGTCAAGCAGTGTGGTATGGCACATACAGGGTCTTTTAAAGATTTGGGAATGACCGTGTTGGTCTCCATGGTCAAGCAAATGATTTCCGGCGGGAAAAAGATCAAGGCAGTGGCCTGTGCCTCAACCGGAGACACTTCTGCCGCACTGGCAGCCTATTGCGCGCTTGCCGGTATGCCCGCCATTGTGTTTTTGCCTAAAAATAAAGTCTCGTTGACACAATTGATTCAACCCATCACACATGGTGTACTCACTTTGTCTCTAGATACGGATTTTGATGGATGCATGAAACTGGTGCAAGAGGTTTGCCTGAAAAACGATATCTATCTGGCGAACTCCATGAATTCCCTGAGAATTGAAGGCCAAAAAACCATCAGTTTCGAGATAGTCCAGCAGTTCAATTGGGAAGTGCCCGACTTTGTAATTGTCCCCGGCGGTAATCTGGGTAATGTCAGCGCGGTGGCTAAAGGATTCCAGATGTTCCATGATCTGGGGTTGATTAATAAACTTCCTCGTCTTGTTTGTGCCCAGGCGGAACGGGCGGACCCTCTTTATCGCAGTTACAAAAAAGGATTTAAGACATTCGACTCCATCCAGGCGAAAACAACTCTGGCAAGTGCCATCCAGATTGGAGATCCGGTTAGTTATAAAAAAGCCATACGTGCCCTCCAGGCTTTCGATGGCATCGTCGAGGAGGCAACGGAAAGTGAGTTGGCCAATGCGGTAGGCCGGGCCAATCGAACAGGACTGCTCTGTTGCCCGCATACAGGAGTGGCTCTGGCGGTACTTGAAAAACTGGTTGGAAGCGGCGAAATTAAGAAAGAGGACCGGGTGGTGGTGATCTCGACCGCTAATGGATTGAAGTTCACTGATTTTCTTTCCAAATATCACACGGGTCAAATTGAAGGGGTCCAATCAGATTACGCATTCTCCCCCATTGAGTTGAGCGCCAAATATGAAGATGTGAGAAAAGCCATTTTGGAAAGGATAGAAGTATGATCCGGCGAATCTTGTTTTTCATCGTTTTCAGCACATTTTTAGTTGTTCTTTCTGTCTATGCAGAGTCTGGTGACTCGCAGGTTTTAATCCCAGGTGGAAAATATAATCTGGGAAGTTATTACTGCGAAGAAGAACAAGGTAACGCCGACTGGTGTAGCGATGAAATCCCCCACAAGGTGGAGCTGGGTCAGTTCTGGGTCGACAAATATGAAGTCAGCAATGCCGATTACCGGGAATGTTTTATCGCCGGGGTTTGTGAACCGGCGGTGTTACATGAAGACCGCCCGCAGGACTTTAATAAACCGCATCAACCGGTTGTGTTTGTGAGCTGGGAAGATGCGCAAACCTATTGTTCCTGGCGGGGAGGAAAACTCCCAACCGAATGGCAATGGGAGGCGGCGGCACAAGGTGAGAGACTGGGAGGAGCTTATTTTCGCCAGCCCTATGACAAAGGTTTTCCGGAAGATACGGGAAAGTTTACGGCCAATTCCAACGGTCTCTACGATATGATGGGCAATGCCTACGAGTGGACCCTGGATTGGTATGAGTCAACAGGAGGGACTGGGAAAAACAAGGTGGTGCGGGGAGGATCGTGGAATTCTGCCGGCCATTTTTTAAGGATTTCTGATCGGGTCAAAAAAGATCCCGAATTGAGATACAGCGATGTAGGGTTCCGCTGCATAAAGATAAAAAAGTAGAGGATCTCTAAAGATTGCTTTTGGCCACCGGCGAGCCGCCGGAGGCAGATAGTAATAGCTAGAGATAGAAAGGGTTTCCAAGATGTCAGATGTTAAAAATGTTGTCATAGTCGGTTCGGGGCCTGCCGGGCATACCGCCGCAATTTATGCTGCCAGGGCCAATCTCAGCCCTTTTATGTTTGAAGGTTATGTGATGGGAGGCTCAGCAGGAGGGCAGTTGACCACCACCACAGAAGTCGAAAATTATCCAGGATTTCCTGAAGGAATTGGCGGGCCGGAGTTGATGCAGTTGTTCCGC
>DODH01000223.1 GCA_003545625.1 Nitrospina sp. | reverse complement strand
AATATCACTGCTCTACATATACAGGAACTCGCTAACCTGCTTAGGGGATATTCCGAAACCAAAGTCACCCTCACCCTGTTGCGGCCCAGCGAAAAAAGAGAACGAACCTACACCCTCACCCGGGAAATCATTTTAATCAATACGGTTGAATACAAAACACTCGACAATAAAATTGGTTATTTAAAGATCAGTAGTTTTTCCAAACAGACAGAGAAACAGTTAAAAGCAGGTTTGAAGAAGGCTGAAAAAGATGGAGTGAAAGGATTCATTCTGGACTTGCGTGAAAACCCGGGTGGACTGCTCACTCAATCGGTAAAGGTGGCCAGTCATTTTCTTTTCAAGAGGCGGATGGTAGTTTATACACAGGGCAGAGCCCAAGGCAATTACCATGAATACCGAGGCCTGTATAAAAACAGCTTACATCAGGTCCCGGTTGCGGTTCTTGTTAATCAGTACAGCGCCAGCGCATCAGAAATTGTCGCTGGGGCATTACGGGATTCGGGAAAGGCCCTGATCATTGGTGAAAATTCCTACGGCAAAGGTTCTGTCCAAACCATTTTCAGATTAAGCGGTGGTTCGGGGCTACGCCTCACTACTTCGAAATATTATACGCCTTCAGGAATCGACATCACTGAGCATGGTATTGTTCCAGAGATTCGTATCATCAACGATGTCGCAGGAGAAGAGGTCCAGGAACCGGACAAGGCATCTAAAGGTCCCGCACTGTCTTCGCTGAATTTAAAAGTATCGCACCTCAATAAATTTTTTGAAAAGCAGGGTGTTGCATTGAGCAGGGAACATGATTCCACCGTGGAACTTGCTCTTCGTATCCTGAAAAATACTACCGTGGCCAGCAAAAAACGGTCGATGGAAAAAGCCCGTGAAATAGCTGCCAATATCGATTATTAGTCCCACATTAAGATCATAGAGGTTGTCAGAAATGAATATCATCAATATCGATTACGAAAAAGGAACTGTTCAAAGTGATTTTTTCCATTGGAAAATTGTTTCGAATAACGACAACAAATTTCTTCTTTTGCAACGGGAAGAAAGCGGACGGTTTCATGCCGCAGAGGCGGATGTCAAAAAGAAGCAAATATGGGAAGTCAAAGAAATATCCTACCGCGGACCAAACGGCGACACCTTCTTTTATGACGAGGACAGTGGAATCATCAAAGTCTAGCCACTAGGCGTGGGGCCGGTTAGTGGTCTTGGAATATGCGCAGGGATTTCAGGTGAGCCAGGGTAGCCCGGAGGGTTTCTTTAGTTTTTCCTGCCAGGAAGTTTCCCCTCAAATCGAGCTTTTTCAATTTGGGGAAATTTTTTGAATCTGCCAGGGCCAGAGCTCCCGCATCCCGGACCTCATTCCACCCTAACTGCAAAACTTCCAGATTAGGAAAACTGGAGGAGTTCGCAAAAGCCACAGTGCCTTCATCAGAAAAAAAATTGTGTTTCAAGATCAATGTTTTGAGTTTTGGTAAGGGTTGGGACTGGGCCAGGATTTTAGCCCCCTTCGGACTGATGTCGTTATATCTTAAATCGAGTTTTTTGAGCTTTTTTATAAAACCCTGTTTGAGGAGAATTTTAAGCCCTTCATCTCCTATCTTTTTTCCCGACAGGTTCAAAACCCCTCTTGACAGGTTTTCGGCAAAGAGTTTTTCGTAATCCACCGGCCCCGTCAGATTAAACTGGGCATCTATCCGATTTGTCGACAGAAAAAAGAACGCGGAAATTAACAGAAAAACCCACTTTCGTTTCTGCATTTGGAAGGTCAGTCCTCTGAATCTCTGTTCTTGGCGGCCCGGGCCTTAAGTTCTTCCCAACTATTAATCAAATCTGCATCATCCTCATCCGGGGCCTCTTCATAATAAAAATCCTTCAGGTCATCCACATGAAGGTGGCAAAGCCGGGTGCGGCATTTTGCTTTTTGAAGCGATTCAATCCCCTCTCGCCGGATTCGGTTTGAGGAAATAAATAAATGTTTCAGTTTTGAAAGTGTCTGGGATTCGGCAATGGCAATGGCTCCCTCATCTTCAACCAGGTTGCCATAAAGGCTGAGTTTTTTCAGGTTACTCATATAGGGAGATTCCGCAATCGCCTTGACCCCGTCATCGCTGATGACATTACCGTAAATATCAAGGTCCGTCAGCCGTTTGAAGTTTTCCGAGTTGGCAATCGCAGTAATTCCCTCATCGCTGATATTGTTGTTTGGCAGAATCAGCTTTTTTAACTTGCTCAGGTTCTTGGCCTTGGACAACTTGATGGCCCCCTTGTCGCCAATATTCTGGTTGCTCAAGTCGAGATTTTTTTTGTCCGGAGTCAAAAACTGCTTAATAAGGTATTCAACACTTGCCACGACCCATCACCTCTTCACAAGTTAAAAGAAAAAATCTAAGGATACTGCATTATAGCATAGCTGACCCATCAGTCAGCCTGTTTCCCTGGAAGGAAATATTTAACCACCTGGTACCCCTGCGGGGCATGAAGGTAAGGGGAGAATACGCCTACCTTATCAGGGGGGAATTGAGCTTCTCCCTGTCGAGGGGGATTGAGGGAGTTGCTTTTGGCACGGCCCTTATAACTTCAGGAATTGTTCTTCAACCAGAGCCACTTCTTCTTCTCTGGTGTTCACCCTGCCCATCACTCGCGCCTCCCGAAGCGCGTTGAATACAGACTGAAAAACCGGGCCGGGCTCTATACCCATTTCTACCAGATCATCCCCTGTCAACGAGGGTTCTGACTTGCCCTGATACTGGGCAAAATAAATATTCACATACTGATTGAGCCGGTCCGAGGAAGACAATGCCATCAAAAAAATAACCGCTTCAATAGAAAGGTTAGCAAAGGTGTGGTAGATCTCTTTGGGTCCCCATTCCTTTTTGGAATTCAGTCGTTTCAAACTTTCACGGCAGGTGGTTCTATCCTGTCCCAGTGAGTATTTCATTCGAGTTGGCAGTTGGAGGCGATCGGTTGCTTTTAAAAATGCTTCTTCCTCCAGGGAATAAAACAGTCCCAGAAGATAAACGCGCCAGATTTCCGGTTCTCGGGGAAGAGTGATCATACCCGCCCAGGAAAACACCGATTCCAGCTTTTCCAGAGCCTCAAGGTCTTTGCGGCCTTTCAACATTTCCGGAGAAACGAACTGAAACAGATCAAATGCCTGCATTCTACGAATGCAATCCATCGGGCGTTTCTCTTTTAAGAGCAGTTTGATCTCGTTGAACAAACGCGTTCCGCTTAAAGAATCGACCAAACGCTTTTTGATGGTGGTTCGCATAAACGCTTCGGCCTGCTTGCCTAGTTCGAAACCAAATCTCTGCTCAAACCGAATGGCCCTGAATAACCTGCAGGGGTCTTCAATAAAACTCAAACTATGCAGGACGTGGATTTCTCGATTTTTTAAATCCCTTTCCCCATTAATAAAATCGATCAGGCAAAATGCATTCGCACCAGTCAGCTTAACTGCCATGCAGTTTATGGTGAAGTCACGTCGGAAAAGATCAGACCTGACCGAACTTTTTTCCACTGTGGGCAAAGCACCGGGATGCTGGTAATATTCCATACGTGCTGTGGC
>DODH01000148.1:1092-4978 GCA_003545625.1 Nitrospina sp. | reverse complement strand
TAGATTCTCGGAAAACGTATCCAGAAGAAAACCGCTGACAGAATATTTCTCCAACTTCTTAAAAGATTGCAGGTCTTTAATGCGAAACGCCTTGATCACGCGTCGGTGAATTTTCCGGCAAAACGCCGGAGACTCTTCACCATGTAACTGCACCAGGTCCAAACCACAATAATCGGCGATCTTGTTCACCCGTTCAACGGTTTCGTTGACAAAAACACCCACCGTATCAACAAAAGGCGGCAGTTTCGCTATTATTTCCCGAGCCGCCTTCATGGTAACCGAGCGCGGACTCTTATTATAGAAAATAAAACCGATAGCATCCGCACCCTGTTCGACGGCAAACAACGCGTCCTTCAGTTGTGTCATGCCGCAGATTTTAACTTTAATTTGTGGATTCGGAATCAGCATTGCCGAGTAATACTTTTAGTTTCTCAGGAATATTTTTCGAGGTCATCAAACTTTCCCCGATTAAAAACGCATGCGCCCCCAACTCTTCAAATTCTTTTATCTCGTCTCTGCCGCTAATGCCACTTTCACAGACCAGGGTGTTACCCGGTTCCTGCAATGCCATCGGTATTAAACGTCTGGCAATGTTTAAATCGGTTTTTCCATTAGTGAGATCGCGATTGTTAATGCCTATTAAATTCGCTTTAGCCTCGAAGGCTTTTTCCATATCCCATTCGTTATGGGTTTCCACTAACGCCGGCAAGCCCAATTCTTTTCCCAGCAGAAGTAGATCGGTCAACTGGTTCTGGTCCAGCCAAGTGGCAATCAACAGAAACAGGTCCGCTCCGTGCGCCCTGGATTCATAAACCTGGTATTCATCAAAAATAAAATCTTTACGCAGTAATGGAATCGGGGCAATGGGCCGCACTTCTTGCAAGATTTCAATATTGCTGCCAAAATAATTACTTTCTGTCAGGATAGAAAGTGTGGCCGCTCCATACCTGGCATAATCCCCGGCAATTTCAGAAGCATTAAAATTTTCCCGTAGTTCTCCCTTAAACGGTGTCCGTCGTTTAATTTCCGCGATAATTTTGGAATGCTTCCCCTCATTAAGGGCTTTAATAACATCACGGACAGGTGCCTGATCTCCTATACGTTGTTTGAGTTGCGACAAGGGCCGGTTGCGTTTCGTGCCTGGCAGTTCCTTTTGTTTATCCGCAAAAATTTTATCAAGTATGTTAGTCATTTCAAGAATTCGTGATCCTGCACAAATCTTGCAGTTTATCCCGCGCTTTGCCCGATTCAATGGAGTTAACAGCCAGTTGGACTGCCAAATCCAGAGAGTCCGCTTTCCCTGCTACATAAATGGCCGCGGCGGAGTTTACGACAACGATATCCCTTTTGGGCCCTTTTTCTCCATTCAGTATTTCCTGGATTATTGCAGCATTTTCTTCAGGGGTTCCTCCTTTGAGATCATCTGAAGCGCAATATTCAAAACCAAGTTCACCAGGGTCAAGGCTATAGCTCGTTACTTCTCCATT
Source organism: Nitrospina sp. (assembly GCA_003545625.1). The sequence continues at coordinate 3,491 of DODH01000148.1, read as the reverse complement.
TTTTAATTCTGCGACTTGGCTAACGCCTGTCAGGGTAATTTCATCCAAACCATCAGAGCCATGAACTACCAGCGCACGACTGCAACCCAAGTCCCGAAGAACTTCCGCCAAAGGCTGAACCCATTTAACATCAAAAACACCCAGCACCTGGGCCTGAGCGTTGGCCGGATTGGTCAAGGGCCCCAACAGATTAAAAATGGTGCGAAAACCCAGTTCTTTTCGTACCCCGCCAGCATGTTTCATGGCTTTATGCATTAAAGGAGCAAACAGAAAACCTAACCCGGCCTCATCAACACAACGTTGCACGGTTGCGAGGTTGGCATCCAGATTCACCCCCAGGCATTTCAAGACATCGGCGCTCCCGGACCGGCTGGATACGGCCCGGTTGCCATGCTTGGCCACATTGACCCCAGCCCCTGCCGTAACCAAAGCACTGGCGGTGGATATATTGAAAGTATCGGCCCCATCCCCACCAGTTCCGCAAGTGTCCACCAGAGGAGTCGATTTGATATTAAGTTTTTCCGCTTTAGCCCGCATCACACGGGCCGCACCGACAATTTCAGCAACGGTTTCACCCTTCATATGTAACGCCGTCAAAAACGCGGCCAAATGGGAATCCGTCACTTCTCCTTCCATGATCTCGGTCATGGAGGAAACCATTTCATCCTCGGTCAGATCATTTCCGTCAACAAGGGTATGAAGGGTCGTCTGAAACGTCATGCGTGGTTTCCTTTAATAAAATTCCCCAATAACTCCTTTCCGCAGGCAGTCAAAATAGATTCCGGATGAAACTGCACACCCTCTACCGCAAGTTCCTTATGGCGGATTCCCATGATTTCGTTGTCATCACTCTCTGCAGAAATTTCAAAACAGTCTGGCAGATTTTTCCGGTTCAAAACCAGGGAGTGGTAACGGGTCGCCTCAAACGGATCAGGAAGATTTTCAAACAGCGTTTTTCCATCGTGCCGGATCATGGAAGTCTTGCCATGCATCAGGCGCCCGGCTTTGATAATTTCACCACCAAATGCCACGCCCACCGATTGGTGCCCCAGACAAACTCCCAGAATCGGAATTTTTCCGGCAAAATGTTTAATCACCTCCACCGATATTCCAGCCTTAGCCGGAGTACAGGGACCGGGAGAAACAACGATCTTTTGCGGATTCAGCGCCTCAATTTCCTTGATACTTATTTTATCATTTCGATCCACGCGTATTTCAGCACCTAACTCACCCATGTATTGCACCAGGTTATAGGTGAACGAATCGTAATTGTCGATCATCAGAATCATACAACCAACCCCTTTTCGGCCATTTCTAGGGCTTTCAGCAAAGCCCGCCCCTTGTTCATGGTCTCTTCAAATTCATTTTGTGGAACCGAGTCGGCAACAATCCCGCCCCCCACTCCAAGATACGCTGTATTTCCTTTAATCAGCAAAGTCCGGATGGCTATGGCGGTATCCATATTTCCGTTAAAACTGATATAACCAACAGCCCCGCCATAAAGTCCGCGCCGGGTCGGCTCCAACTCATCAATTATTTCCATGGCCCTTATTTTTGGAGCCCCGGAAAGGGTTCCGGCGGGGAACGCCGCTTCCAGAACATCAAAACAATCCAAGCCTTTTTTCAGGACTCCCCGCACATTGGAAACAATATGCATGACGTGAGAATATCGCTCAATGCTAAACCGCTCATTCACTTCCACTGTATTGATTTCCGCCACCCGTCCGATATCGTTTCTGCCCAGATCGACCAGCATGATGTGCTCAGCCAGTTCTTTTTCATCGCTCAACAAGTCCTGCTCCAGTTCTCGGTCTTCTTCCTCGTTTTTCCCCCGTTTACGGGTTCCGGCTATGGGCCGGACCTCAACCTTTTCATCCTCCAATCGAACCAGGACTTCCGGAGAAGACCCGACGACCTGAAGCTCGCCGAATTTCAGGTAATACATATAAGGAGAAGGGTTGATGGTTCTCAAGGCCCTGTATATATCAAACGGGTCGCGGTTAATGGAAAATTTCAAGCGCTGGGAAAACACCACCTGAATGGCATCTCCCTCATAAATATATTCCTTGATCCGAGTCACCGCCTGTTTGTGATCTTTCTCTTCCATATTAGATTCAAAACTCAATGGCGATGCAGAATCCGTTTTTACTTCAGGCGGCTCTGCCTTGGGAAGGGGCGATCTCAACTTTTCTTCCAGGACAGAAATTTTTTGCATAGTTTTTTCATACACGGCGGACAGGTCATCGCCATCCTCTATAAACGCATTGGAGATAATCTTAATAGTCTGTGAAACATTATCAAATACCAGCATGGTATCGGTGATGACAAACTGCGAGTCCGGAACATCGAGATCATCTATCGTTTGTTCGGGAAGCTCTTCAAAAAAACGCACCATGTCA
>DODH01000148.1:499-681 GCA_003545625.1 Nitrospina sp. | reverse complement strand
TTCACCGCTGAAAGAGGGCTTCCTGACTTAATCTCCCGCTGTTCCTGTTTGCCGTTTTCGATTAAAGTCAAAGTTCTGCCCTTGGTGCTGACCACAATCGATGGATCGCAACCCAGGAAACAATAACGCGCCCATTTCTCTCCACCTTCAACGCTCTCCAGCAGAAAAGAATATTCCCCGCC
>DODH01000148.1:0-167 GCA_003545625.1 Nitrospina sp. | reverse complement strand
CTGATTTTCATATAAGCGGATACCGGAGTATCAAGATCGGCCAGAATTTCCTTATAAACAGGAATCAGGTTTCCCGATTGGGCTTTCTCTTTGAACTCTTCTAATGACGGTTGGAACATAATAATTTTATGCGGGTCTCTATTTATCCAATAATTTTCTCTAAGGCA
>DODH01000185.1 GCA_003545625.1 Nitrospina sp. | reverse complement strand
CAGGATGATAAAACGAATTACTTTGAAAGACCCACTGGTGGAGCCTGAGCACCCTCCCACCATCATGATCGCGACCATAAAAAGTTTCAAATATTCCGGCCATAAATTGAAATCGTCTGTGACGAAGCCGGTGGTGGTATTGATGGAAACCACCGTGAAGGCGGCACTGCGAAATGCCTGGCCCGCGTCACCCGTAGCGGAAATTCGGGTAAGGCTCCAGGTGACAAACAAGATACCGGTGAGAAGCATTGCGCAATACGCCTTAAACTCCGGGTTCTTGAAGACAACCGCAAAATTTCTTCGAACCAGTTGAAAATGCAAGGCAAAGTTGATTCCTCCCAGAAACATGAAGAGAATGATGATGCTTTCAATATAAACATTGTTAAAAACACCAATGCTTCCGTTATGCGGCGAAAACCCGCCTGTTGCAACGGTGGAAAAGGTGTGGCAAACCGCATCGAACCAATTCAGGCCGGCAAACCGTAGGGCCAAAATTTCGATAAGAGTCAGAGCCAGATATGTTTTCCACAGGATTTTAGCCGTCTCGACCAGGCGGGGTTGTGTTTGTTCCACGGTAGATCCGCCGGGAATTTCCGCCTTGAACAGATGGAAGCTCCCGATCCCCAGCATGGGAAAGATAGCCAGAGAAAGAAGAATAATTCCCATTCCCCCGACCCACTGCATCAGGTTTCTCCAGAACAGGATGCCGTGAGGTACCACATCGATATCCTGAAGGATGGAGGCTCCGGTGGTGGTGAACCCGCTGGTACTTTCAAAAAACGCGTCAATGAATTCCGGGCAAATGCCGCTCAAATAGAGTGGGAGCGCACCGAACGCGGATATCGACAGCCAGGAAACGGTGACAATGGCAAATCCTTCACGATCTCGAAGTTTATTCAATCCGGAGGGGAACAGTTTCCACAATATCAGGCCGGACGCCAGGCTGAGACCAAACGTCCACTCAAAAGCCGATGTCTCGGACATGAAACCCTCAATAGGAGCATGACCGAAATATAACGAAACGCCTATGGGGGCCAGAGTCAACCCGGAAAGAAGTACCAGCAGAACTCCTACGACATTAAAAATAGCCCGTATATTCATCGGAAGGGAAGGAAGGATCTTTTGCGGTCGAACAGTTTTTCGATTTTTTCAATCGTTCCGGGCAGAGCCACCACGATGACCGAGTCACCCGCTTCTAAGGTAACATCGTCATTGGGGAGCAACATTTCTCCCTTTCTGAGAACTGCCCCGATAATCGCATCTTTGGGGAATTTGATTTTACCCATTTTTTTATTGACGATGGAAGAGTTTTCATCCACCCCAATCTCCATCACCTCGGCGTCTTCAATCAGTTTGAAAACTGACATCACCTGGCCTTTGCGCAAATATTTCAGGATAGCGCTGACCGTGATGAGTCTCGGGTTGATGGTGACGTCCATGCCGATGGAATCCAGGATGGGCAGGTATTCCGGATCGTGGGTGATGACCAGGGCACGTTTGGCACCATGTTTTTTTGCCAATAGGGCAGAAAGAATATTGCTTTCATCGTCGTGGGAAAGAGCCAGGAAAAAATCGGCATCCTTCATATTGATCTCGTTAAACAAGTCCATGTCGGTGCCACTGCCATGCTGGACCAGTGTCCGTTTGAGCTTGTCTGCGGCCCGACTAGCCTTTTCCCTGGAAGGTTCTATGATGCAAACATCACGCATATTTTCTTCCAGAGCCTTGGCCAGGTGAATGGATGTGGATGTGGCCCCATAAATGATGATTTTTTCCACACTCTCCAGGGTCCGGTTCAACATGGGAAGGAGGAAAGGCAAAAACTCCTTGTCGACGAGGGTATAAAACCGGTCTCCGGCCTGAATGATATCCTGGTCTTTTGGGATGACCAGTTCCCCATGGCGGACAATGGCGACAATCAGAAACGAATCCATTTGCGTGATACTGCGGATGTCCTGAATGCTCTTGCCGGCAACGGGAGCATTTTCCGGCACGTCGAACTCCCGCAGTAGAATTTCACCATCAGCAAATTCCGCGACGCTGACCACGCCGGGAGTCTCGAGAATTTTCAGGATGGTTTCGACAATGATCTGGCCGGGATTGATGGCCTGGTCGATGCACAATTCTTCCGGAGAGAAAACCCTGCCATTTTCGCTGAACTCCCAGTTTCGCAGTCTTGCGAATCGCTTGGGAACATCAAACCGGGAGGCCAGAAAACAGGTGAGCAAATTGATTTCATCGCGCTCAGTGACCGCGATCACCATTTCAGTGGATTTGACTCCTGCCTTCATGAGCACGCTGGGCAAACAGGCGTTGCCTTCGACAGCCAAAACATCCAGCGTGTCAGCAATGCGTCGGATTCTTTCAGGATCCTGATCCACGATGGCGATATCATGGCCTTCCTGGGAAAGTTCCTGTGCAAGGTTGAATCCGACTATACCCGCACCCACAATGAGTATTCTCATGTCACCTGATAAGTAGAGAGAACGGTTCTCACTTTATATAATAGGGGAATCC
>DODH01000159.1 GCA_003545625.1 Nitrospina sp. | reverse complement strand
AATTTCTGCAAAGTAAGGTAGTCCTCTAGTGCAAACTACACGAAAAGGAGTATCTCCTTTGCCACGCTCGATGTTTACATCCGCACCCCCTTCTAATAAAACGCGCAGTAGAGCTTCATTTTTATAGCGTAAAGCAGTCCACAGCCCATTGTGAATCCCAGGGGCTCCATCTGGATTTGCCCCATTCTTAATAAGCCAGGATACCATTTCTGTTTTTCCAGAAACACATGCAAGTTCTAAAGGGGTTAGGGCGGGAACTCTCCCAAGCACTTGAGAAAAACCTAGCGGGTTTTCCAATTTACCATCCTGCCCCTTTAATGCGCGAGTATGCCTAAACCATTCTGGGCCTGCATTTGCATCGATAACTTTAACCACTTCACCAATTTCGAAGGTTGGAGGATTATTTTTTAGTGCAGTTCCCTTTAACATAATCTTATTTAAACGCAGGAATTGAGTGGGCATAAGGTTATGTTTTTCTGCGATGCTAATGAAATTGTCTCCTTCCTTCACCGTGTATTTTTTAATTTCAACTTGATCGATGGCCTTCGGATCTAGCTGGATATTCAAATCTGCACCGGCTTTCACCAACTCGACGGCGACATCGATATGCCCGTGAAATGCTGCAACGTGAAGAGCACTATGACCGCGTATCAGTTCATTAACATCCCTGCCTTTGGAGAGAAGTCTTTTGGCTAATGCTACATTTCCCTCAAACGCAGCCATATGAAGCGATTTCGCAAGATCCGGATCATAGTAAGTCGGTGTATAGAGATTTTTTATCTCGAGGAAATCAGCAGGATTCCCAATGACTCTCCCAGCTTTGTCTGTGATGACAAATTGAACCCGAAACTCATTCGTCTGAGTTATGTTTTCAAGTTTCACTTTTTTGACTTTGAAAGAAGCAGACTCGGTGAGTTTTGTGTTATTGAGCGTTTTCCACTTCTTGCCGTCGTCGGTGGAATAACCAAGCTTTACTTCTATCCCAGCTTTGTGGCGGTACTCAAAACTCAGCCCATCGTTGTCATCGAGCGTCAAGTCCAACCTAGGGCTTGTGAAAGTCGTCTCCAAATTCCAATCGCTCACGTGTGTGGTAGTTCTTGTCGCGAAAGGTTTAACAGTGTTCATACGTGCAATATCACTTGATATCGACTTGAAAACGCTAGAGGTGACAGTCTTGTTTTTTTGCCAATCTGTGACCCATTTTCCACCACCTCCTCCACCGCTAATTCCACCTCCTCCACCGGAAATATACCGTTTTTTTGAATAGGATATCGTCTTTGTGGTGGGGGTTGATTTCCAGCCATCCATTTCCGGTTGGGAGAAATCAACTTTATGCGGCTCCGCTTGGCCAAGTACGCCGAGGCACAAGGCAGTCAATGCACTGAATAGGTTTCTTTTTTTCATGATGTTTTGTAGTTGCGAAAACAAATTGAGGTGCCGCGGCGCAACCAATTCAACGACATCTCTCTATTGCAACGCACCCAGTGACAGGGTCCGTTTATTTGGCTAACGAGCAACCCGCACAACAGACCAAGTGTTGCATCCAGGTGTATACACCTGGTAATGCTTTGACTTTTTGATTTGTTGTTTGGAAATATCATCTTAACGGCCATTTGGTGTGGGAGCATTCCAAAGGCAGTTCTTCTTTTTCTCCCGCGCAAAAAAATAAAAGCGGCTTACTGGCATTGTGTGGGCAGAACCATCGCTCTTGCCGACATGAGCGCCTCCCTTCTGAAAGTTTTTAACGTTCACCTGAGCGTCGGCTTTCCCGGGATTGACAGGCAGCTTGGTTCCTTTGCCAGCATGCCTCAGCGAGATACCCTCCAGCGGAAAACTGGAGGCATCATTGAAATAGAACGGCTTACGCTCGTCAGTCTCCCACATCAGCACATTCTCCCCGGCCAAATCCGCGAGCTTGATAGTGTTCGGCCGTTTGCCGGACAACCTGCCAAATATGCAGAGTGAGCCATTCATGATGTAGCCGGACAGGGTCTGGAAACCATTATTTTTTCGGGCCTGGACGTCGTCGCACTGTGGCTTATCCATCGGGCAACTGAACGTCCCCAATGCTGACGAGTAGGGATAAAGGAGACCTGTCTTAATCGCCTCGCTATCTTGCGGAGGACGATTATGCCATAGGCCTCGGGCGTTTGGATTGTACAGCCAACCGGCACCGTTTGCTGCGCTGCTTCCCCAGTTGGGATACGGCATGTAGTCGTCGTAGTCAGAGGTGTACAACGTGGTAGCCAGCGTAAGTTGTTTGAAATTATTCAGGCACCGTGTTTGCACCGCCTTGTGCTTTGCCTTGGCCAAGGCCGGCAACAACAGACTCGCCAGAATAGCGATGATGGCAATGACAACCAACAACTCGATTAGAGTGAAGCCCCGTTTGGCAAATCTCCTTGTCCTGCTTTGGGAAAAGATACAGTGCCGGTATGAAACCTTGGTCGCCATCGGATTCTTCCAAACTATTGGTCGGCCCCCTTAACTATGCGCATCTGATTTTTCTCCGGGTTAGCCAAGCGCTTGGCTTCCGCCGGGGCGACCTTTTCCAAATAGGACATTTCTGTTTGAGCCTCGCTCCCCTCAATTACCCGATCGATCGCACGCTCCTTCATGAACTCCGCCAACTCGGCATTAGTTCCCGGTTGCAACTCGGTGGCCTCGGCATGTTTCTCAACCAAATCCCCCGTACCGCAGCCCAGCCATTTACCCACGTAAGATTTCTCAAGAAAATAAACCCGCAAGGGCGCGTACACGGCAGCCACCGCGACCAGCGCCAGCATCACTAGTAAAAACCGAAAGCTCAGTTTCTTGAAAATCTTGAGCCGAGAGTCGCAATCCTTGCGTAAGGAAGTCATTTCCTTTTTTAGCTCCCTCTGAGAGTCCGCAAGATGAATGGACTCTCCCAGTGTCTGGTTCAGCGAGTGCTTGATTCCGACTATCTGTTCTTCTGTTTTCTCGTCCATAACAATTTTGGTTGGAGGTTACTTACTCAATTTCTTGGTCTTTTTTTTAAGGTTATTCAGCTTATTTTGAATCAACTCATCCAGCAGGTCGCTCAGGGATATACCCCGATCACGGGCCGCCGCTTGAAGCGCGCCCTTGTCTCCTTCATCAATCCACGCAGAGACATTTTTCTTTCCTTCTTTCCTCGAGTTCGGCATGGCTCAGTTCACGGGATGATCAAGTGAATTCAAACATGCAGAATGGAAAACTGCTAACAGAAAAGTAGATAGCCCTCGACTGAACTTAAAGTGACTAACCAAAGCACAGAGCATAGGAACCCAGGTGTATACACCTGTTCTTCACCTGCAGTCAACTCGTTTTTGTCTTTTTTTGAGTTTTTGATGGGGCAGAGGGTTCGATTCCCTTCACC
>DODH01000050.1 GCA_003545625.1 Nitrospina sp. | reverse complement strand
GGCGGAACTGATTCGGGGAAAATCCGGCCGGGTATTTGGCAATCTGGTTTCGCTTCTTACATTGATGAAAGGATTACCGCTGGCCTACAATAAAGATTTGCAGGAGGACAAGGAACCTTTGTTCGATTCGGCGGATACGGTCAAAACCTGCCTGAAAATTTTCACCGGTATGATGCAGTCGGCAAAATTTAAATCGCTTTCAATCGAAGAACTGTCAACCAGCGGATTTTTGACTGCCACCGACATGGCGGACTACCTGGTCTTAAAAGGGGTCCCCTTCCGTGAGGCGCATGAGGTTACCGGAAAAATCGTGGCCTATTGTTTGGATAACGGGAAAACCCTGGACAAGCTTTCGCTGAAGGAACTGCGCAAAATTTCCAAGCGGTTCGACGAGGATGTCTCGGAGCATATTACCCTTAAGAATTCCGTGGACCGGAAAAACATTTATGGGGGAACGGCGAAAAAACAGGTGAAAGCACAGATTGCCCGATTAACAAAAAAACTGAAATAAGGCCGGCAGCCGCCGGGGGCAGTAAAGCTGAGGAAGAATACCACCGCCACACCCTCTAGTGTTGCCGTAGAGAAAATTATCGACTAGATAGAGGTTGTCATGAGCATGAAATTAAAACCTGTTGTATTCCTGTTACTGATCCTGATTTGTCTTGGTGGTGGTTGTGGTCACAAAGGCCCTCCCACTCCCCCTCCTGAGTCATCGATGTATTAATAAAATAGGATAGGTTGTGCCGGAGCTCTAAACTACAGATCATTCGAAAACAATGAGCCCTGCTCCGGAAGAGTTCTATATTCGCTTCCCGGCAAAGGAGTGGAAGGAGCTACCATCTTTTCATGGATGTGAAAATGATTGTCTTCCGGGAATCCAAATTCATCAGGATAAACGGCATGTGAATATCCATGCATCTGCATTAAAAATAAAAAAACTCCTGCATAGATAAGTCCATTATTTGAGACGGCAGTTATTTTCAGGAAAGACTGGGTATGTCGCCATTTATACAGCAAGGCAACCATTAAACATAAGGCGGCTATTTGCCCTAATTCAATTCCCAAATTAAAGGAAAGGATTCGTAAAACAATCCCTTCCTCTCCTAATGGCAATTGTTGAAGCCTTGTGGATAACCCTAATCCGTGAATCAGGCCAAATATAAATACAGCCCAAATCAGATTGGGTGACTTTTCAAAGAATTTGCGGAACCCTCCTATATTTTCATAACCGATATAACAAACGCTCAAGGCAATCATGGCATCAATCAAAAAGTAATTGACAGTAACCCCCATTAAGGTTGCAGTGATGAGAGTTATGCTGTGCCCTATCGTAAAGGCGGTAATGGTCTTGACCACATCCATGAAGGTAGTTAAAAAAAAGACAATCCCAAAGACAAATAAAAGGTGGTCGTAGCCGGTAAGCATGTGGGTTGCCCCAATCTTCAAATATTGAAGATTTCCTCCCTGCAGAATAGTTTGCTTTTCCGCTTCAGACATTCCATGGGCAAATACGGACTGGACAATCAGGAAAAGAAATAATACCGCTATAATTTGTAATAAAATATTTTTTTTCATAATATTTTGTTACCCCTTTTGTTCAGTTCAGAAAGACTTGACGGAACCCGGTAAATTTCCTTATACTTTTAGCACACTTGCCGCTATATATAGAACGAGGGCCCGATCAAGGGCGTTGCGAGATTTTTTTAATGATTGCATTTTTCAAAAGAAACTATGGCCTGATGTTTGTTTTGGTTTGCCTTTGGGCATTCCAGTTCATCTTCTTTCCATCCCATTATCATCCCGGAACCACACATAGTCACACGGACCAGGTGGGGGACCATCAGCATTCGGGACGTTATCATTCCGCGGCTTTGGAAGCTTATGCTCATCTTGTCAACGGGCATTTTTCCAACCAGGAACTGGATAACCATTTTCATCATTCGCATTCTTCCGAAGAAAACGATGAAAACGATTCCGCATTTTTTGTCCTGGCAAAATACTCCAAACCCCTCAAGCAGGGATTGACCTTCCAACAGGTCGGGCATCCTATACGCTTTGAAACTTCCAATCTTCTGGTTTCTGTTTCCGTAGATTCCGAAATTATCTCCTTCCAGTCGCGATTCAGCGGTAGCCCTCATTCTTCCCGTTCCCCACCCACTTTTCTCATTTAATTTTTTATCTCATTCATCGCTAACGAACCTACAGACGTTTGCTTTTAGCAACGTAGTGGACTCGATCCGTTCTTTTTAGGTTTTTCGATACTTTGCGGTGCCCTGAGTTTGCCAATTTATTTGAGGAAGTTTACATGAAGCAAATATTTATTCTCATAAGGCTTGCCCTGATTGTTTTGCTTTTCGTGCCATGCACCGGTTTTGCCGGCACGGATGGGGCGATTCAGCTTAACAAAGAGCCACGAGGCGCCATCACCTTAAAAAAAGCTGTGGCGTTAGCTTTGCTGAATAACCCGCAACTGCAGGCATTTTCCTATGAACAACGCGCTAGAGAAGCACGCGCCTTGCAGTCGGACCTTATGCCTAATCCACAACTCGAAATCATGGTGGAAGATGCCGTTGGCTCTGGGAATTTTAATGGATTCAACCAGTCACAAACGACCATTCAACTGAGCCAATTGGTTGAGTTAGGCGGGAAAAGAGCCGCAAGGTTACGCGCCAATACGCTGTCAAAAAAACTGGCCGATTGGGACTACGAAACAAAACGCATGCAGGTATTGACGCAGGTAGCAAAAGCCTATGCGGATGTATTGAAAGCTCAGCAACAAGTATCACTCACTGAGGATCTGGTGCATCTTGGTGAGAAATTTCTTAATGCAGTGGATGAACGAGTCAGGGCAGGAAAAGTAGCTCTCCTGGAAAAAATAAAATCTGAAATAAGCCTTTCTTCTATGCAGATAGAATTAAAAAAGGCACAGCGCGAGCTAAAGGTTGCGCGCAGCAATTTGTCTGTTACCTGGGGCAGTCCCAAAGCGCAATATGAATCTGCCTTGGGGGATCTTTTTGAGATTTCCATGATTCCCACTTTGGAAAGTTTAATGGAACGCTTAATCAACAATCCCGATCTTGCACGCTGGACAACGGAGACGGAACAACGCCAGGCGGTTTTAGATAGTGAACTTTCTAAAAGAATTCCTGATGTAACACTTCAGGGCGGATTCAGACGCCTGGAAACAACGGATGACAACGCGCTGGTTTTTGGAATATCAATTCCCTTGCAGTTGTTTAATCGAAACCAGGGAGCCATCGAGGAAGCTCGCCATAAGTTAGGCAAAG
>DODH01000093.1 GCA_003545625.1 Nitrospina sp. | reverse complement strand
ACCTACAGGGAATAATATTCGTTTTTGTCAAAGGTGAATGTTGAACTGGCCAGGGTGGACGTTGCGCCTCCATCAAAAGTTTCCAGCTCCACAGAATACACGTGATCGTTTGGACTTCCCCCACAGTTGCTCGAGCAGTAGAGCTTTGCCAAGTAATATTGTGAAGAGTTTTGAAATCTAAAAACAAGGCCGACATACTCAGTCGGACCTAACGAACCGTCGCGCTTTATTTCCACTTGTGCTTCGTAGTCCTGCCATGCGGCGCAACCGTTTGAGGAAACACCACCTTCATTGGATGTGGTTTTATATTCTCCGGATGCGGCACTCCAGTTGGCAACGCCTGCTTCGGTCCAGCCATCGCTGTTTCGATCATCAAAGTCATCGGTAAAAATACCGGTTCCTGATTCAAAAGAAACCGGGATGGCGTTGAACACCGGGTAATCTTCTCCGTCTACATCAATTAGAGCGCTGGCAGAAACGGTTACCGTGACACTTGGGGATGACCAATCGTAAGTTAAGGTGGTGCTTGCGTCTCCCGACCCAATCGTTGAATTCGTGACCGGGTCAAGCGTGCCATCACTGGTGGTAAAGGTGACCGATATGCCTGAGTCGACACCTTCCCCTTCCGAGTCCACCACGCTCGCCGTAACGGTGGTCGAGTCGTCAGGACAACTGATGGGGCTGGGGCTGGCCACTAAAGAAATTTTTCCCCAGGGAGCGGTAACCAGGTTTCTTGGCGAAGTAACTGCTGTAAACGTTTCACGACGGAAACCGTCGTTGAAGGAAGTGGACCCACTTGAGGTGGCGGCGACACTGCCTGCCAAATAAGTGCCAATGTTCTGGTAGTTTTCATTCGGGTCTTCATCTTTCGACAGTGTAATGATTTCCATCTCTATTCTTCGGATATCGTTCAATTCGTCGTCTGGAATGACATAAGGTGGAACCGCGTTTTCGGCCCCATCCTCGGTTACGCCTGACGGCAAAGGGTCCCCATCTTTATCGAAATAACGGATAATCAGGTTGTCGATATTGCGTGCCACTTTATTTTTCACCAAACCGTTATCCGCATTATTAGGGGTGATGAGGTAAAAATGAAAGGGCGGCCCCGTCAAGGCCAGGGAAATATCGTAATCCCTCGTTTCCGAACTGGATACTGTACCGTCACCGTCTTCATCGAAAAATGGGGAGATCGTGAAGGTCTCATTGTTAGTGCCATTCGGATCTGAGACTGCATAAGTGAAAACCTCGTCATTTTGAATCGCACCATCATTGTCATCATCAAAAACCATGGTGATGTAATGATCGGATGCCGCGAGAAACCTTTTGCCACGAGTGACGTTGAAACCCGCGTTCTGGACACTGCGACTGATAAAGTCAACCGCCGCCCTGCCATTGGCCTGCATTTGGCCCAACTGGCTCTGTCTCGAGAACGTATCCCCCTGCGACTGGATGATCCCCGCTACCAGGGCAAGAAGGGCCAAAGAGATTGCGGTGCCTACCAGTAACTCGGTCAGGGTGAACCCGCGATCATTCATTATCCATTCAGGTTTTTTAGGCATCTGATTCATTATAGTTTCCTCGTTTTATGACTATTCCAGAAAACCCACCCGTTCCACACTGAATATGGAAGGGATAAAAGGCGGCCAGAAATCCGGGTCCTGGAAACGCACATCCCAGCCCCAGTTTCGTGTTGGCCCTGAATAACAATCTCCACCTATGCACCATTCACCTCTTGCCTGTTCACTGTCCCAAAGATTGATGAACGAGCCGTTAATAAATAATGTCTTGGTAGTATTGCCAAAGCGGCGTGTCCAATCTTCATGAAGCCGCGGATAGGTATGTACACCGCCGCTATAGGTCGAGCCGGTTGTGGGAACATGTCCGGCAAAAAGAGCTGCATTAACAGTGGTAGTGCTTGCACTGAAGAATTTAAAAAGATTGAAAAAGCTAATCCCGCAAGGTTTAGTGGTGAGGGCGTTTGAGAGAATATTTACGGCATCGCCTATCAGCGCGACCCCCTTGGTATCAACGGTGTTGAAATCGCCATGGATATAAATCGGATTATCAGTAGCTAATGTGGTTTCATCCGACAATTGTGGACTGGAGGTGGAGTCGATAGAAATCACTCTGATTGCCTGTAAGTCATTACCATCGTTGGTGAAGCTCGAATCCGGCGAGCGCGAGGTATAAATCAGCATGCCATCGCCTGCCAGTTCAAGTCCTTCATCTTCAAGATAGGCCTCATACCAAAGGCCGAGGGCAAAAAGGTCGATATCAGTGGTATCCACATCTCGGTCATTTTCCCGGCAATCCCCAAAAGCGTCGTCCGTTTCCCGAACCATCGGCATGGGAAGATTCGGTACCGCGTTGCCGGCAGAAGACTCACCCGCCAGGACAAGAGCGGTAACGTCTGTGAGAGAAGGACGCGAAACAAAGACATTAATTCCCGATCCCAACCCACCGGTGCCAATGATGGTCATGCCATCGACGGTGGATTTACCGGGATCTTCGGCCCTCTGCTCATAAAACCCGCCGCGTTCAAATAAATCTTTATCAGGCGTGGTGTAAGGTTCTTCATTTACCAGTACAAAATTGTTGAACCGGGCTTCTTCTGATACTTCGTTGCTGGAAGTAATATTTACAGACAAAGTTTCAAATGGAGAGGGTGTTGTTCCAGTACTGGCAGTTTTTACCTCAACCGTATCTGCATAGTCGGTGCCGCTTCTTTTAGAATAGGTATAAATATTACCCACTGCGGTCATGGAATGCGGCGACAGATTGTCGTTTTCATCGTAATTGCGCATACTGATTGTATTGAAGCTGGATGATCCAATATAAATGTCGCCGTTGGAATGAATGCGGCCCCATGTGTTCATATCGGGTCCCGGAAACAGCTCCATGTCGGCGGAGTTTCCGCTTTGCCCGTAAAATATGAAGTACTGAACCAACGGTGTTTCCAAAATCCGAATCTTCTCTCTCACGATTTCCCTGGAAGAATCTTTGAGCGACGTCGCTTCGGCTTCAATGTCATAGGTGTGGGCATAATGATAAATAATGGTATTGCCCACAACCGTTTGATAAAGAAACGGTTCAAGCGGATTTGTGATTTTATACTTGACCGCATAGTTGCGGTAATTGGAAACGCTGATATAACCATCCCCATCTGCGTTTGGGTCGTCTGCTGATTCGGTGTAAGGGATCAAGTCTTCAAAATCAGTGATGATAGCATTTACAGCAAGGTCGAGTCCTACCTCGGCAGAATAAAAGGCGGTTTTCCCTTTACTATGGGATTGTGTGGTTTCTAAATTCAAAGTGATGGTCTGCAACGCGGCAATGGCAACGGCCGCCATTGCGGATAGAATAAATAGATAAACCAACATGGTGCTTCCCTGTTCTTGCCGGGCCAGTTTTAAAGGATTACTGTTAAATAAATTCCTCATTTTATGAATTGCCTCCTGTGAATTACCGCAGCCATTTCTACATCTTTGGCTCCGCCTCGGCTGTCGATCCATGCTGTTTTAACCACCACTTCCAACATATGGATCGTTGTGGGTTCATCAAAAGTTTCACTCGTGCCCGAAGGATAAATCTGTAAAGTCTGGGTTGTGGTGAAATCCCCAACCGTTCTAGATTCAGAATAGGTCTGGTTGTCAATTTCACTAAAACCTTCATCCGTCAAATAATCAGTGACAAGGTAATTAAAGCCAAACGTGCCTCCTGTTGGCTCATTGGTGGAAAGACGTTTTATTTCTTCAATTTTGTTCGCGGTGTTCAACGTGGCCTCGGTGGTCATTTTGGAATTGTTCTGGTGGTAAATGACGGAGCCGGCAGTTTTCATCAGGCCGAAGATACCGACAGACAGGATTACCATGCTGACCAATACTTCCATCAAGGTGAACCCTTCCTGGTTTCGGCCTGCTGGCAAGAAATCTTTGTAGATTAACTTTTTCATCATTATTTCCAGGGAGGCGAAACAGATGCGTCATAAGACCAGTAATCCACAGCGCCGGTGGCCTGAAGCACAGAAATGGAACGCGCACGGTCACTGGTTGTGCCGATATCATTTGCATGTAACATAAATACCGATCCGCTCGCACTGGCCTGGCCCCGGGAATCAAAAATGACCGTTTGAGATCCGCTAAACGAAACGGCGGCGGTAACGGTGTTGCCATCAATATCCGAAGTTCCGGTGTTGAAAGCGAACTGTACGTTTTCCTCCAGACTTACGGATTTCAAAGACTCGCCAGTGTCTTCAACGCCATCGCCATTTGTGTCGTCATGAATCTTATAGGTTTGGCTAATCGTATTGAAAGTGACCCGGACATCGTTATTATTTTTGACCGCGACGGTGCGGGCCAGCATCAGGTCAAAATATACTTTTTGCACCTGACCGTTGATCTGGTACTTTTCTTTCCATTTTGAAAAGTTCGGAACCGCCATCGCCAAGACTACCCCCATGATTGCTACAACCGTTATTATTTCGACTAAAGTGAAACCTTCCTGAGATTCAAGGAAACGTTTCCACCCTTTAAATCCTTTTACTGGTAACATTTCGATTTCCATTATTCGCTCTCGAAAATGATTAAAGCAAAATAGGGACCAAATTTTCCTGCAAATCAGACAAGATAAAAACAGGTCTTTATATTCAAGTATTTGTGGGAGTGAAAAATTTTTAATTTCCACAAATAGGGGAATTCAATAGTAGGCGCAGTGAATTGATTTTATCTTATTTTATACGTTTTTTACATTTTTCGTACATATTTTAAGGTAAAAAACAAAAATTAAAAAATATTAACCGCCCATTCGTGGGGGAAGGTGGGGAAAATCAACTATTTTCGATCAGGTGGATAAGGAGTTGGTTTAAGCCTCTCTGGGGAGAATCGTTTAAAACCAAATACGAAATTTTTTGGGTGTGGCGCTTGTTTTGCGTATGCTATTAAAAAATGAGAAGGATTGAATGATTGGGAGAACGATGATGAATAATCCGAATCAAGATAAGGATCCTGAGGAAGAGGAGTCCTCCGGCAAGAAGAAAGAAAACGAGAGTCCTGACAATCGTAGTGAAAATAAACCTTCCCGCTTGGCGGAGCGTAAAGGTCAGCGTCCGGCATTTCCCTTCAAGAGAAAACCGGTTTAGTAGGTGTTCCCCTTATTTCCATTTATAGTGAGTGACTTATGTCCTGTCCCGGATTTGCGACTTTGGAAGGAACTGCCCGTTACAGGGACAGGTCCCTTTGCGCGAAAGATCATTTTCGTGAAATCGGGGAGGTTTGGCTTTCATCCATCGGGATTGGCACCTATCTGGGAAAACCCGATGACCCGACCGATGAAGCGGTGGTGCGGGCCATTGTCCAGTCGGTTCAAAATGGCGTCAATGTCCTGGATACGGCCATCAACTACC
This sequence comes from Nitrospina sp., assembly GCA_003545625.1. Next base: position 1,773 of record DODH01000093.1, on the reverse strand, counting down.
GCAGGGAGCGAGGGGAGAAGAGCGTTGGCCAAGCTCTGGAGCGATTGATAGGGTCGGGGGAAATCCGTCGTGATGAAATATTTGTTTGCACGAAAGGTGGGTTTCTTCCTCAATCACTAGGTGTGCAATGGTATGCCAAACAGTTTGGCAAAAGGGGGGGAGGGATCGGGATGGATGATCTGGTGGCCGGTTGCCACTGCATGCATCCTGAATATTTGTCCAACCAGCTGGAGCGCAGTCTCAAAAACCTGGGTCTTAAAACAATTGACCTGTACTACATTCACAATCCGGAAACCCAGTTGGGCAAGGTGGACGATCATACCTTTTATGAGCGGTTGGCGCTGGCGTTTGAATTTTTGGAGTCGGCTGTGGAAGAGGGAAAGATTAAAAATTATGGCCTTGCAACCTGGAAAGCCTTTCGTCTGCCAGAAGAAAAGAGTATCTCACTAGCCCAGGTAAAGAATTTAGCCCGACAGTCTGCAGGGGGAGAAAACGACCATTTCCGGTTTATTCAGTTGCCTCTTAGCCTGCCTATGCCCGAAGCGATTCGCATGCCGACTCAGAGGGTTGGTGACAGGCTCCTTCCCGCCATAGAAGCCGCTGTTGAGTTGAACATTTTTCCCATTGCCAGCGGCTCGATCGGCCAGGGTCAGGCTCTATCCCTCGCGGAAAAACTGAAACCCAGACTGGGATCGGTATTGACCCACTCTGGTCAACGTGCCCTGCAGTTTACCCGCAGTGCACCGGGCCTGGCCACGGCATTAATCGGCATGAAACAACCGAACCATGTTCAGCAGAACCTGGAATTGTGCAAGAAACCCCTCCTTGAACCGGAGCGATTTCAGGCATTGTTTAAAAAATGATGAACCCGGAAAAACTGAATTAACCAATTATGAAAGATTGTCCTTGTGGTTCAAATTTCCCTTTCACCGATTGTTGCGGTCCGTTGATCCGGGGCACCGGTTTTCCAGATACGGCGGAGGATTTAATGCGGTCGCGTTATACCGCTTTCGCCCAGAAAAACTGGGAATATCTGGTACTCACCAGTCACCCGGAAGAAAAAAAAGAAATGGCCAAACTGGGTCCGGCCTTGGTCGAGGACGGAGTAGATTGGAAAAAACTGGAAATCGTAAGTACCCGGGCCGGATGTCGGGAAGACTCTGAAGGCCAGGTCGATTTTGTCGCATACTACATTAAGGATGGTATCGAGCAAACCATGCGGGAATCCTCCCGCTTTTATAAAATCAATGGTCGTTGGGTCTATAGCCGTAAAGACTCCACTCTGCCTCCCACCTCGGTTTCACCCCAGGCAAAACCCAAGACCTTTGTTCGCGATAAAGTCAAAGTTGGCAGAAACGATCCCTGCCCTTGTGGAAGTGGAAAAAAATATAAAAAATGTTGTGGCCACTAGGCGTGGGGCCAGTGGTCCTCAGCAAGAGAGATTTGGAAAAAAATTTATCCTTAGAAATACTTTTAGATGCACCTGTCCCCCGGAATGGAAGGCATTTAATAGGACTTTAAAAATCAAAGGGTTCTCAAACTGCGTACTTTCTAATCGAGAACCCCCAAAGCCTTTATGGGTCTGTGCTAGAGGATAATTCTCCGGGGTTTTCCACAGGTTTTGCACAGTTGGTGTGGAAAAGGTGATTTTCCGGGGAGCGCCACCTTGAAACCCTTGCCAGGAAAGAGGATGAGAGCTGGTAGAGAAGAAAACCCCTGCCCTATTGGGTGAGTTCGATAATGTTTTGCTATATCCTTAATTCATAGGCTGAA
>DODH01000317.1 GCA_003545625.1 Nitrospina sp. | reverse complement strand
CCTGTAAACGCTTTTCTCATCTACCGCATATGTGGTGGTGCTGGAGTTGTGAATTGCCGTCCCGCTGAAATTGGATTCTGTTCCCTGCCCGGAAATGGTGACTTCTGCAGAAGATGCGAAACCATAAGAAGACCCGGATACAGCACTGACATTGCAGTTGGTGGTCGACCCTTTATCATTCCAATAAAGTTTGCAGGTGAGGAAAAGGCTCTGAAGATTTGCTTTGGCGTCAATGTCGTAGGCGCGTTTCTTATATGGCTGATAGGACAAGAGGCCGGCCGTAGCAAGAATGCCTATGATACCTGTGATGATTAACAACTCTATTAAGGTGAAACCGCTCTGGTCAGTTATAGTCGCTCGCATTTTTTCCGTCCTCGGACTATTTTCCCCAGTGTAACCTAATTTGCCTTATTTCTCGGGTTTTTAAGGAACTATTTGACTTTGGACTGAGGGATGAATAGATTACTACCTTGTGTTTTTGTTTGTACTTAAAAATTTTTGGAGAAAATTTACCATAATGGAGAGTTGGGATAAAGAAAAAGTCGAGCAGGCGAAAAAAAATCTTGAAGGTGCTGAACTGAAGGGTTTGGATTTGTCCGGCGCGGACTTGAAAAATGCCAACCTTATTTCTGCCAATCTGGTATCGGCCAATTTGAGTGGCTCGGATTTGTCAGGAGCCAAAATGTTTGGCGCCAAAGCCATGCGGGCAGATTTGCGAAATGCCAACCTATCGGGTGCTAGTCTTCTTAAAGCAAATTTTAGCCGGGCGAACTTTCAGGAATCTAATCTCAATGATGCAGATATTATGGGGGCCAATCTATCTGATACAAATTTGACGAAAGCCAGTTTGATTCGAACCAAGCTGGTAGAAGCCAATCTTCTTGGTGTAAACTTGACTGGTGCAGATTTGACCGAGGCTAAACTTTCGGGGCGGTACCAGCGAGAAGGTTATTACAGCCGTGGGGCCAATCTGGGAAAAGGAAAACTGATTGGTGCAAAAATGGTCCGGGCCGATTTGACTGCCGCAGAATTGAATGATACGGACTGTAGCGAAGCCGACTTCTCTGGAGCTATTTTGAGTGAGGTCAATTTTAAACATGCCTGCCTGAAGTCTGCCTGTTTTGTGAATGCAAAATTAGGTGATGCAGATTTTGGAGCAGCAGATCTTACGGATGCTGATTTCTCTGGTGCAGAGCTTATCGAAGCAAAATTCCGGAGAGTAGACCTGCGAAAAGTCAAAAATATTTCTCCTGAAGAATTAGAATTGGCATTCATAGATAGCGAAACCCAGGTTCCGGATTATATTGAAGTGAAATGGACCTCGGAAGATACCTACGAATGCAGACTGAAGTAATAAAGATATTAGCCATTCCATACCAAGCGAAAACATTGAAATTGTAGAATAAGAGATGAGTACGACAAAAGCAAAATTCTGTATTGGGCAACTGATTCATCATAAACTGTTTGATTACCGGGGGATCATTCTCGGGGTGGACTTGGAATTTAAGGAGACGGATGAATGGTATGACGAGATGGCCCGGAGCAGACCTCCCAAAGATAAACCCTGGTACCATGTTCTGGTCCATCAGCGTGGTAGCCAAACCTATGTTGCGGAACAAAATCTGGAGCAGGATCCAGCCAGCAGTAATTAACGTAATGCCATCTATCATAATTAAGACAGTTAAAGAATTCAAAGTCTGGCGTGCCCATTTTTGTTATTCGCCAAAAGGCAAGTCGGCGATAGATAAAATGAAGAAACTACAGCAGGGTGACAACGAGTTTCCCTATGGGAACCTGGAAAGCAGTGTGCTGTCCACCTGTTTTCTGGCTTCAAAATACCTTGCCGAAAAAGATCAGATGGATTCCCGCAGAAGAATAGGGGGCATTCAACTTTCTGTTTCCGTCTGCAAGGGGCAACGCAAACCAAAAAATGTGGGGCGCAATAGTTTGATTTTGCATCTTTCGACCTTTTTAAAGTTTTATACGGCGGATGAATCTATATTCGACTGGGTCGGCAAAAAACTTCCTGCTTTTGGTCAGGGCCACCCGGAGCTTGTGGCCAAATTTGTCAATGCGCTTTATAAAGGTGAAAAAATTTCTGCGGAAGCAGTCGAAAGAATCACCCGCAAGTCTCAAAAAGATGGCATCCGGCTCGCCCATTGGAAACTTCAGAATTAGTTCTTCCTTGTCCTTTAAGGGTTGCGCGATTCCCGGACAGCGGGTAGCTTGAGGTTGGATTGTGCCTTTGCCATGAACACCGACATGATTTACAGAGGAATCCGTTATTTTGGGATAGGGCTGATTTTTGCGTCGCTGGTGTGGGCTTTATACAAAGGAGCAGGACCAAAAACTCATCCCGGTGGGCCCGCATTCAGTCGTGCGGTGGGGCTCTATACCGATGGAAAATATGAGGATGCTCTGCGGGACTATGAAACCAGTATCCGGGAATACCCCGGTTTCATCCACGCGCAAAGGGGAAGGGCTCGAACGCTGATGCAGTTGGGTCGGGATAGAGAAGCCCTGGAAGCGTTTAACGAAGTGCTCGAACGCGACCCCGGCTCCGCCGTTTCTTTTGCAAACAGGGGCATCCTGCAGGACCGAATGGGGCTTTACCCTCAGGCTATTGCCGATTATGACCGGGCCATAAAAATGGACCCTCGTCTTGGAGAAGGATTGGACTGGTTTACCCGCCTTTTGCAAAACCGCAACGAAAAACCCCAGACTCTGACAGACAGACTAAAAAGCCTCCGCCAGCACCAGCGTGATGCTGGACCTAGTGTGCGTGGTGTTCTTCCTTAGCCTTCATGCCCTGAAAGGGTACAATAACTTTTGCTGGCTAGCAGGTAGTTTTGACGGCTCAACGAGCTTTTGCCCAGTAGCCACCGGCCGCTGGTCAGTTAGATCCAGTCTTCGAGGTCAAACTGGGAGTTACATTCCGGGCTACGTAAATCCATGAACAAGTCTGCCTGGTCAAAATTCAAATTAAAGTTCGGGATGATTTCACATTGCAGTCCAGCATTTTTGATTTTTTCTTCGTATTCTTTCATTTCCTTAACAGTTCCGAACTCTAGAACTACTAGAAATCCTGTTGCGGCGGAGAATTTGATTAGTTTTCTATCTGTATCCATTTTTTGTCCATGGAAAAATAACAAGTGTCGGTTAAAATTAGAGCCTTTCTTAAATGGTTTTCATCATACCTTGTACGGGTAGGAGAGAATACAAAAATTTTCCAGGGTGCTTAAGTTTATTGATTCCGGAATAGCAGGTTGCTGAATTAGGAGATATTAGGGATGAAATTGTATCGTGCTTTTTCATTGATAGATTCTTCCCGGCTTTTATCTGGCCAGAATCCTGAAACTTTCGTGAAGGTGGATTGGGTTTGCTATTTGCGCGATGAGCCTTTGGTTCCTTATCACCAGTTGATTGAAAACTACCAGGGCTTGCCAGAAACCGGCAAGGAAAAGCTATGGATTCTGCGTCGGGCTAATTATTTTTTATCCGAACAGGAAGTGGATGAACTGAAATTATATCTTGAAAAACAATATTCCTTTTCGATAGAGGTGGAAGAGCAGAAACTTCCATTAAAGGTGGAGCAGATTCCCAAGTTTAATGAGCAGGATATAACGGGGACGATTATCTTACGTGACCGGGACGAACCGTTTCCTCTCAGTACAGGGATCATTGGTATGATCTCGGGCTACCGGGATTTAATCAATATTAGAACAGTGGGAGAACTACTGGGTGAAATCGACAGAAGAGACCAAATGTGAGAAGGTGGTATAAGAGGATCTCTGATAGTCTATAATTTTATGAGCCTGCAATTTGCCATCTCCTTTGAAAACAAAGGGCAACTCATGGCAAGAAAATATTTTTTGGAAATGCTCTTAATTTTTGTCGTCAAGAAATTCAAACACAGTTTCGGAGGTCCATTTAATTTTAAGGTAACTGGGCAAAAGGGTTTTTTTGTCCATAAGGGCCAGTTCGATCTGTTCCCGGGTCAACCCCACCACATGGTGCAAATTGGCTCCTCGCAAGTCCGCCCGTTTGAGGTTTGCACCTTTTAAATTTGCATGGTTGAGGTTTGCCGTTTGCAGACCGGCATCTTCAAAGTTGGCACGTTCAAGCCGGGCTCCGGAAAGATCTGCTCCTTCCAGTTTGGCTCCCTTGAACACCGTATCCTGCATTTGTGATCGTGAGGCTTTAATGTTTTGTAAATTGGCCCCAGTGCAATCCGCATTCTTCATCCAGACTTTATATAGTGCGCATTCCCTAAGATTGGCTTTAGTAAGGTTGGTTTCGCTGAAATTGGCCCCACGCAGGTCGGCACGTCGGATATAGGCGTTTTGAAGGTTGGCGCCCCCCAGGTTGGATTTGTTTAAATCCGCCCCGCTGAGATTTGCCTCGGTAAGGTCTGCCCCGGATAGATTGGCTTTAGAGATTTTAGCCAGGCTGAGGTATATTTTTTTTAAGTTGGCTCCGCGCAAATCGGCGCCAATCAGCTCCGCCCCTTCCAGATTGGCTCCTTCCAGATTGGCACCTTTAAGGTCGGCGTTTAGAAGGTATTTTTTGGAACCCTCCAGTTTTTCCTTGAGCGATGGAGTATTTTCAGCCATTCCTGTTTTTTAACTGAACGAAACGAAAGAGCATGGTCACCACCATGGTTCCTGCCATGAAGAAGGCAATGGCAAGACCAGGAATCATTAATGCCACTGAAAGGGGGACAGACTCCAAAAACCATGAGAAAAGTTTTTGCAGGCCCATCCATGATTCCGGGTGAATCATCCATTGATGGAGGATCGTGTTCTCAAACAGGAAATTGAAAACTGCAAAAAGCGGGAACGCAGTCCAAACCCCGTCCTGCAGCCAGAGTATAGCCTGATAGCCGAAAAGGCTAAGTCCGATCAGAAAAAATAATCCGCCAACAATTCCGGTAAGGGTTACCAATCCTGTAATAATAAAGTCCTGAGGAGTGAGCTTGGATACAACGGAGCGAATTTCGCTCCAGGCTTCCAACAAACCTTTTTGTGAAATGGATTTTAAGCCCCTGAAGAGTTCATTGCCAAACTGACGGGCTGTTTCAATGTACCGGTAAAGGTGATTGAGCCAATCTTCATGGTCGAAATGTGTTTGCTGATTTTCCATATTCATGATACTCCCTTCTCTACGGGAACCCGCTGAAGTGATAAATATTATTTTCAATTCGTAGTTTATCGCTCTTTGGTCAATTTATCAATGGGTGATACTGTGCTACGTTGTAATCGAACACTCTATGGATGGATAAGAAATAGTGAAAGTATTAGTTTTTGGGGCAGGCGCGGTGGGCCTTGGGTTTTCCAGCTTTTTATTGCAGGCGGGCCACCGTGTCCATCTTGTTGGAAAAGAACAAACTGTTGTCGCGTTGAGGAAAGACGGCTTGCAACGGCAGGGTATTTTTGGGTCTGCCTTTTTTTCCCCGCGCCAGTTGACGGCCTCGTCAAACCTGGCTGAAACGGGTCGGGAATCCTTTGACTTTTACCTGGTCTGTACTAAATCGTTCGATACGGAAAACTCAGCGCGGCAATTGAAAGCAGAATCAACTCTGGCACATCAAAAAAGCCCCATTATTCTTTGCCAGAACGGCTGGGGTAATGCCGAAATTTTTTCCCGGTTTTTTTCTCCCAAACAGGTTTATAACGCACGCGTTATAACCGGATTCATCCGACCGGAACCTCATGTTGTGGATGTGACCGTACACGCCCAGCCTGTTCATCTTGGCAGCCTGTTTGATGAAGATTCCTCACGTTTGCAGGTCTTGGCGGAGGCTTTGAGTCTGGGCGGACTACCCAGCGCCGTCACGGACGATATCGGCAAAGACCTGTGGGCAAAAATGCTTTATAACTGTCCGCTCAATGCCTTGGGCGCCATTTTGCAAGTTCCTTACGGACATTTGGGGGAGGAAGAAAATAGCCGGGTTCTCATGGAGCGCATCGTAATGGAAGTTTTTCAGGTCATGCAGGGGTTGGGTTATTCAAGCCATTGGCTGAGTGCCAAGGATTATCTTAAGGATTTTTATGGACAGCTTTTACCCAGTACCTATGGACACGAATCTTCCATGTTGCAGGACATCCGAGCAGGAAGAAAGACAGAGATTGAAGCACTCAACGGAGTGATTGTGTGGGAAGGACGAAAATTGAAGATTGATGTCCCTTTCAATGAAACCATCCGCAACCAGATTCTATTTCTGCAAAAGAAACCGGATGATCCGAGGATGGATTAATAATGTCCATAGTTCTATCATATCTTGCTCCCTACCCACACGACACGACCGAGAATGTGGAGTTTTTCCAGGTCCGTTGAAGGCAGAATCTGTTCTCTGGAAACGGTAGTATTGTCCCCGCGAATAACCACCGAACCGCCAAGTAACCATTCCACCCGTTTGACCATCAACCCATCATCCAGGTTGATCAGGTAAATGCCATCTCCCTTCATGCGTGATTTGCTCCGGTCGACAAGAAGCAGGTCGCCGGAACGGATCGTCGGTTCCATCGAGTCCCCCATGGAATGAACCAGAACCAGGTTTTTGGGGTCGGTGCCCAGCTCTTTATGAACCCAATCTGCCTTGAAAGCGAGATGATCGACAATCTGCTCGGAATGAATGATGGAACCGCCTCCGGCGGAAGCTTCAATATTGTATCGGGGCACCAGGACAAATCCTTCCATAGACGAATCGCCAAGAAATGACTTTTGCGTGTTTTCACTTCCCTGACCCGTGAGCAACCAGCCGGGATCACATTCGACAACTCCGGCCAGCTTTGCCAGCAAAGCAGAGTTTGGAATCCGTTTTCCGCTTTCGTAATGGTTCATGGTAGGGAGAGAAATATTTAATATTTCGGCTAAATATTTTTGCGTGAATCCCTTTGATTTCCTTGATTTAATTATTCTTTCGTTAATATTATTAGTCATTAATTTATATTTTTGATTGACAAAAGTTAATATATGAATATATTAGACTAATCCATTTAAATAATCAATAAATTTGGGGTTTTGACATGGCCGGCCCCCCATCAGGAGGAGTGAGTTATGGAACCGAATGATCAGGAAGTGAATTGGAGGGAAGTCGCTTTTTTGTTAAATGGAGCTAATGAAATGCTGACGGAAAAAATTCGTGAACAGGATAAGGAGTTTGCCCGGCTCCAAGCGCAACACAAAAGAATACAGGGCTCAAAGTTAACGATCAAAAACAATTTGAACTAGAATAATTAATCGGTCACCTTCGGAAATGGGCTTTTCGCAACTGGTATTTTTGTACCGCCCGGTTATGTTCGATAAGGGTGGAAGAAAAATGATGGCTACCATCTTGCCGGGAAACAAAATACAGGTGATCGGATTCAATAGGGGATATCGCCGCCACAATGGACTTGAGTCCCGGATTCGCGATAGGGCCGGGGGGCAATCCTTTATGCCGGTAGGTGTTGTAAGGGGAGTCGATTTTCAAATCGCGTTTGCGGATATTGCCGTCAAACTTCTCCATAGCATAAATCACGGTTGGATCGGTTTGCAGACGCATGTTTTTTCTTAACCGATTATGAAAGACGGATGAGATTATTTTTCGTTCCGAGTCCAACCCGGTTTCTTTTTCTATCAGGGAAGCCAGGGTAATGATTTCATACCAGGCAAGGGAACTTTTTTTCGCACTCATTAATAACTGGGGTTTTAAAACTTGTTCCCTGAAAGTGTCTACCATTTTTTGGATAATTTTTTTTTCTGGAGTGAATTTGCTGAAATGATAGGT
>DODH01000057.1 GCA_003545625.1 Nitrospina sp. | reverse complement strand
CTTCGGCGGCGGGAATGACTTCGGAGACAAGGGTGGTGGTGGTGAAATTGACTTGCCAGGTGGTGATCTTTTCAACTTCGAGAGTCTTGCTAGCTTTGAAGATTCCAGTATTCAAGAATTTGGATCTCCAGCAGACTTCAAGCCAGTATTTGATGTCTTTGATGATATAGATTCAGAAGGATGTAAGCCATAGCTTTAAGTCTTACCCCAAGGTGAATGCTTCTTTAAAAATTGGTTAACAAGCTGGTGAACAAAAAAAATATCTATTCTTTGAATTACCAACCATTGATATGCCCCTAGATTTATAGACACCTTGTAGAGTAAAACCTAACCAAGGAGTTTATGATGTCAAAAGGGATACGTTATACAGAAGAGTTTAAAAGAGATGCTGTTTCTCAGGTTACGGATCGGGGTTATTCGGTCAAAGAGGTGTCTGCTCGGTTGGGCGTTAGCACCAAGTCGCTGTATGATTGGATCAGGCTATATCAAAAACCGGAAAGCGTGCGTCTTAAGGAAACAGATCAGGTACGAGAGAACCACCGATTAAAGGCAGAAGAAAAATATAACGCAGGGGGAAGACATTAGAGTATTGCGCTTGAGTGTTCGGTCTGCTTTATGGGCAATGCAGTGCTGGCCCCACGCCGAGTGGTTGCTATTTGATTTTGAACGGAGTAAAATTTCGTTTCTTATATGGTTTTGAGGATGTTCGGTAATGCGACTTGCTGTTTTTCTAAGTTTGTTTTTGCTCGGATTTCAAGTTTCCATAGCGTGGGGGCTTAGTCCTGAACAATGGTTTCAGGAGGGCAACCGGTTTAGTTCAGAGGGACGGTTTGAAGATGCGGCGAAAGCTTATCAGAAGTCTATTTCCGGTAATCCCTTGTCTCCAGTGACTCACTATAACCTGGGAATTGCCTACAAGAACTTGATGCAGTTGGACCAGGCGGCAAAGTCTCTTGAAAAGGCTGTGGAGTTGGAGCCTGTTAATATGGACATCCGGGTTACCTTGGGCAGTGTGTACAATCTCCAGGAACGATGGGCCGATGCGATCGGGCAACTGAATATTGTGGTCCACCGCAAAAAGGGGGATGCCGAGGCGCATGGAAACCTGGGGTGGGCCTATTACAATTATAAAAAGGGGCCGCCATTTAAGAAAATGGTGATTCTCAACCTGTCCCATGCGGTGAAATTGTTTGAAGGGCAAAACCTGCCTGAGGCCGCAGAGGCGACACGAAAAATTCTTGAAGAGGCCCGGAATAAATTTGGGCGTTCATTAATCCAATAAGCAGGATTATTTGAGTACATTATGAGCAAGATTATTACTATCATACCCACACGCAGTGAACATACCCTCACGTTCAAGGTGGATCATGATTTATTGCCTTATGGCAAAAGCCTGCCTTTTTCCGAGCCGGAGACGGCTGAACTTCACCCTATGGCAGAGGCTTTGATGGCCATACCGGGGGTGAATAGTGCCTGGATCATGGCAGACGAAATCATGGTTACCAAAGAACCAGATATGCGCTGGGCCACCGTAAAACCGAAAGTGATGGAAATAATCCGCGCAGTCCACTAGTCACTACTAGGCTCCGGCGAGCCGCCGGGGGCAACTAGCAATAGATTTCTTCGGCTGAACAAGTTCTTGCTAGTTGCCAGGTTTAAAATATTCTTTAAATGCGCGGGTCAGGGATTCATGATCTTTTGTTCCCGCCATTTCGCGGATGGAATGCATGGACAGCATGGGGTTTCCCACATCCACAGTGCGGATTCCCAAGTTGGCGGCCGTGATCGGGCCAATGGTGCTTCCGCATCCCAAGTCAGACCGCACCACAAATTTTTGTACCGGTACTTTAGCTTTCCTGCATAACGATTCAAACCAGGCGCTTGATACCCCATCTGTGGCATAGCGTTGCCCGGCGTTGCTTTTGATCACCGGTCCTGCGTTAATGATCGGCATATGTTGGGCATCATGTTTGTCTGAATAATTAGGGTGGACGGCGTGGGCCATATCGGCGGATATAAAGAACGATTTGGCCAGGGCTCTTAAAAAAACTTCCCTTTCTTTATTCAGGGTGATTCGCTCCAATACATCTTTCAGGAAAGGGGAGCCTGCCCCTTGCGCGGTTTCACTGCCGACTTCTTCATGATCGTAAAATGCGACCACCCTTGTTGCCGGGTCTTTCATCGTAGATTCTGCCAACGCATGCATGGCCGAATGGCAACTGGCGAGATTATCCAGCCGACCGGAGAAAATAAACTCTCCTTCCGGGCCAGCAAGGGTTCCTGGTTGCGTATCATACAAAGACAACTCCATCCCTATAATATCGGCCTGCTTGCATTTCAGTTCGCGAGCGATCATTTTTTTAAGAATCTCATCGGGAGCGGATTTTTTTTGTAAAGAAAAAATGGGAGGCAGATGGTTTTGCGCGTTGAGAATCAGTCCCTTTTTATTGACGTCGCGGTTCAGGTGAATAGCTAACTGTGGGATGCGTAATAAAGCTTGCTCAAAGCGGATCAATTTGGAAATGGGTTGTTTCTTTCCAGCTAAAATTACACGCCCGGCGAGCGATAAATCCCGGTCCGTCCAGGTGGAAAGAAGTACTCCTCCATACACCTCCACTCCCAGTTGTAGATAACCACTTTTGGCATAGCCTGCATGCGGCTTTAGCCTGAGGTTTGGACTGTCTGTGTGAGCGCCGATGATTTTAAATCCTTCGCTGACGTCAGACCCCACCGCAAATGCGATCAGGGAGGAATCGTTTCGGGTAAGAAAATATCTTCCATTCGGGACAAGTTTCCATTTATCGGTTTCTTTCAACTCATTAAAGCCCTTATCGGAAAGGGCGCAGGCCATTTCATGCACGGCATGGAAGGGCGTGGGAGACCGGTCGATAAATTCCAGCAGGTTATGAATCGTTTTGTTTTCTTTTTTCATATGAGGTCTCCAAATGTACTAAACAATGCGTAAGAGAACGGTTGAGCCGGTTTAATAGGGCATCATAAAAATCGTCTTCTGCCATGAGCCCGCCCCTTGAAACAAAGGGCAGGGGAATTGCCAAAACGAAAAATATAGAACTATTAGAATTCTCTTTTAAGTTGTTTTGGTTTCTGGCAAGTTTTGCGAGAGCCGTGGGTGAGCAATAAGTTAACCTCTTGTAACTTATTGTTTTACCCAGGGACCCTGGCACGAATCCGGATCCCGGTAAAATATAGTATATTTTGGTTTTGCTGTTTACTGAGAGTCCTGTAAAATAAAATTCCTTTTTGGGGAATATTTTATCATGGGTCTTTTAATCAAAGCCGATTTTAAAAAGAAGCTGGACATCGAACTTTATAGGTTTGATCCCAAAAATCCCAAGCCAGAATACCATGCCAAAATATTTTGTGACATGTTTTCCCGGTTCCCGCAGTTCAAGGCCCATGTTGCGGCCTATATCGAAAGGAACTATTGTATCGTGGTCAACGACGAAGACCATTCCGATCCCAAATCCCTCCTCAACACTTTAAATCCTGATGAAGTCAGCAAGCTGAATGAATGGGTTTTACTGCGTAACAAACCCGGCACTGTAGTCCGAAAAAAATAATCCTGCAGTTAAAAATTTTCCACGATTGAGAGAGGGGCTTCCAAGCCAGTAACGAGCTTCAAAACCTTAAAAACTTTAGGTTATATTATAGGGAAAATTAGTGTAAAACTGATTTATCTTGAATCCGATATAGTTGTTTACGATGGGATGCCATGGCAGACGATAAACAGAAGTCCATTAAAATCCTTGTTGTTGAAGACGATGAGGCTTCACGGACAATCATCGCGCGGTTTTTAGATCAGATGGGTTTCTCAAACTTGATTTTGGCTGAAAATGGCAAAGTGGCTCTTGATAAACTTAAACTGAACCAGGCCGATTTGATCATATCGGACTGGCGGATGCTTGATATGGATGGACAGGAGTTTTATTGGACAGCTAAAAATGAAGGCCTTCTTGGTAAGGCTCCGTTTTTGATGGTGTCTGCGGAAAACGAAAGAGGCAAGGTCATTGAGGCATTGCGGGCTGGAGTGAATGACTACATTGTGAAACCGGTGAGTTTTAAAACACTACAGGACAAAATTGAAAAACTTCTAAATTCCCAAGAGTAAATCTTTCTTTAAAAAAATTCTTAGTGTACTAATTAGAGTTAAGGCATGAAAATAGCGGAGAGTGTTTCAGCCGCCGATGGCGTGCATGGCGCGGGTGGGGCGTTCGAAATCTTCCAGATTAATTTTATGGCCGGGTTCTTTGACCAGAACCGCTTGGTTGATGGCCTCGGCGATAGTGGCATCGGTTGCGCCGGATCGGATCAGTTCTTTCAGATCGGTTTCATCGGTTGAGAACAGGCAGGTCCTGAGTTTGCCGTCCGCCGTCATGCGGATGCGGTTGCAATGGTCGCAGAACGGATTGCTGACCGCCGTGATAATGCCGATTTTCCCTTTGCCATCGGCGAAGTTGTATTCGCTGGCCGGACCGATTTCCAAGGAATTGTCGATCGGTACCAGTTCGTATTTCTCCTTGATGAGATCGATAATCTCATGTCCGAACAAGACTTTGTCACGCTCCCAGACTTTATCTGCGTCCAAAGGCATGAACTCGATGAAACGGACCTCGAAGCCATCGGAGCGGCCATATTCAATCAAGCCCATGATCTCGGTTTCAGAGAAATTGCGCACTGCTACGGCGTTGATCTTGATCGACTTGAATCCGACATTACGAGCCGCATCCAAACCATCCAAAACCGCTTGCAGGCAGTCCCTGCGATTGACATCGCGGAACTTTTCCGGGTCGAGCGAATCCAGGCTGACGTTCAGCCTTTTTAATCCGGCATCCAACAGGCTTTGTGCCTGATCTTTGAGGAAATAGGCGTTGGTGGTCATGGCGATATCGTTAATGCCCTCCACCTCATCGATCATTTTGATTAGAGTCGGCAGGTCTTTTCTCATCATCGGTTCGCCACCGGTCAGGCGAATACGGTTGATTCCTAATTTGGAAACGACCGTCACCACGCGGTGGATTTCCTCAAACGTCAGCAGGTTGCTTCGGTCCATGAATTCTACGTTATCCGCCGGCATGCAATAGGTGCAACGAAAATTACAGCGGTCGGTAACGGAAATTCTAAGGTTGACGATGGTTCGTCCCATCCCATCGACAAGTTTGGGTGAATCGCTGGTCATCGAGTAGTCCTTGTGGTCTAGGGGCGTCTGCCGGTATTGCTGTACGAGCCGACAATTGAGCCGAGTTTAAGTGTAGCTAAATTATAGCTTTTTTAGCCTGTGGATGTATAGGATAAGTTTGATCCCCTGGTACCCCTTCAGTAACCTTCATGCCCTGTGATATTCTACCTAAGCTCTCGTGCCCCGAAGGGGTAGAAGGGTAAAGGCAAGTGAAGAGAGATATCACGCAGGGGAAGCAACTGGAAAATGACTTATTGGGCCGAGAAAACTTTTTCTAGCTAAATAAAGCCATTGCTCACTGAGTCCAGCGTCACGCTGGTGAAAATTAAAGAACTTTACCCCGCGAAATGCATCTTAAAACTGTTGAAAAGGTTGTATTTGGTATATAGTTATGGATACAGGTCCTATTTGGA
>DODH01000015.1 GCA_003545625.1 Nitrospina sp. | reverse complement strand
ACCCATTATAATCTGGCTGTATTATACGAAAAGGAAGGAAACTTAAAATCCGCGATTCATTTTTACCAACGTTTTACCGACTTGGGCTCAACCAGTCATCCGGCATTGGCCGCTAAAGTCCAAAAACATATTGAGACCCTGAAATAGGTGAAAAGCGGGTCGCAGGAATCCACCCATGTTCAAAAAAGCATTCAAAAAAAATCTGATCGCCGGGTTATTGGTGACCATTCCGGCAGGCCTAACCTATATGATCCTGTCTTTCGTCATCACCCGCGTGGACAGAGCCATGGCGCCTGCGATCAAAGGAATCTTTGGGCCTCAAGGCCTGGATTTAATGGAAGAGTGGTATGTCCCGGGCATGGGATTTCTCTTACTTGGCCTCTTTATTATTGGAGTGGGACTGTTTGGAACAAACTTTATCGGAAAAAAAATTGTGGCTTTGGGGGAAAAATTTCTCCACAAAATCCCGGTGGTTCGGGTTATTTACACGAGCATCAAAAAAGTTGTGGATACCATCTCCTTGGCCGAAACTGCCAGTTTCCAAAAAATGGTACTTATCACCTACCCCCGCGAGCCATTAAAAACGCTGGGGATCGTATGCTGTAACACACCGGAAAATATCAATGACGCGTCAGGTGAAAAAATGCTGAATGTATTTGTCCCCACATCACCCAACCCGACTACAGGTTTCCTTTTCATGGTCCCGGAAAAGGATGCCATTGCCATGGAAATGTCAGTGGAAGAAGGATTGAAAATGATCATATCCTTTGGCATGACTAATCCGGAGCCTCATGACACCACCAAAAGTTTGAAGAGTTGAATGGAAGTTCGCCTGCCACAAGTTGCTAGTTGCCAGGGGAGTTGGTCTTCTCCGAGGGTTTATCTCTCTTACCAGCCAGATTTTCACTAATTCGTTTGGCGACTTTAACATCCAGATTACTTAAAACCTGCCCCGCGATTTTACTTTTCATTCCCGAAATAATTTGCAATGCGAGACCTTCATCAATAGCTTCAACCAAATTAGCAGCCTCTTCCGGCTTCATACTGGAATAAACTTTGATCAAAGCCTCCACATTTTTCTTGGCCCTTTCGTCTTGAATTCCCATCTGCTCTTTTGATTCGGAAATGCTTTTCTCAATTTTATCCAGGTCTTTTCGGACTTTGGCTTCCAACGCCTCAAGCCGAGTTTGCTTGATGCGTAATTCCTCTTCCCGTTTTTTTAGTTCCCGATTCTTATTTTCTATGGTTTCTATCATTCTAAACGTCTCGGGGCTGACCGCAGGCATCTGGCCTGGCAAGCGGATTTTTTCTTTTTCTTTTTCCTTTTCCTTCTCTTCTTCTAATTTAGAAAATATTTTCTCTCCCTTTTGCTCCTCCTCCCGGGCCTTCTCAGTCTCTTCATCGAGCTGTTTCACCTGGGCATAAGCCATGCCAGGCGCCAGGTTTCCGACAAGGTCTTTCTCGGACCCTCCGGCCAGAAGGATAGCTACAGCGATCATTAAAACAAAAATTATTTTAAATTTCATGATGTGCCCCTTATAAATTGCTTCCCCAGAGATTGGAAGCCATCTCATCCAGAATAGCCGTTTCCTTCCTTTCCCTGATTTTTCGCTCTTTCAATATATCCCGTTCTTTCAGAATTTCCAGGGTTCTACGTTTGCGCATGGCCTCAACCATTTCTTCTCGCTTAGCCTCAAGCCTGGTGCTGATTTCTGATATTATTTTATCCTGCCTCTCCCCCTGAGCCCGGGTTCCCTGAAAAAAATTGTCATACAGGATCATTGTTTCAACGCCGACATTCGATCTTTTCCTCTGGTTCAATTCATTCCTGCTTTTCTCAGTGGCATCCTGCACAAACTGTTTTCGATCCTGTTG
Organism: Nitrospina sp.; assembly: GCA_003545625.1. The sequence continues at coordinate 1,470 of DODH01000015.1, read as the reverse complement.
CTGTTGATAAAGGGAGTTGATCCGCCCCATATCCTTCTGCAAGAGGTTTTCCTTATTCTTATTCAAACGAAGTATGATGTCGAAGCGGAAACTCAAGTTTCATCCTCCAGAACATTTTTCAATTCATTCATACTGGTTCGCCAGTCAATTCCCTCAAAAATTCCCTGCTTGAGGTAGGGCATCATGAGGTCGTATTTTTTGATAGCCAGATCAATCTTGGGATTACTGCCGCGGGTATAGGCCCCGATATTAATCAGGTCCTCAGCCGACTTATAGGTCGCCAGGATATCCTTGAACTTCATAGACAAATCATAGTGTTCCTTGGAGACGACATCAATCATCAGACGGCTAACACTGTTCAGAACATCAATGGCAGGATAATGGTTATGCGAAGCCAACTCGCGGCTTAGCACAATATGTCCATCAAGAATGGCCCGCACGGCATCCGATATGGGCTCATTCAAATCATCCCCTTCCACCAAAACCGTATAAAGGCCCGTTATCGAGCCTTCGCCTGCTGAAGTTCCCGCGCGCTCCAGTAATTTGGGCAGTAGGGAAAATACTGAAGGTGTAAATCCTCGTGTTGTGGGAGGCTCTCCAACAGAAAGGCCAATCTCCCTTTGTGCCAAGGCAAAGCGGGTGACCGAATCCATCATCAACATGACATCTTTTCCTTGGTCTCGAAAATATTCAGCGATGGTTGTTGCAATATAGGCTCCGCGTAGTCGGACCAGCGGAGGCTGATCAGAGGCCGCGGCGATCACCACAGATCGTTTCAGGCCTTCCTCACCCAGGTTTTCATCAATAAATTCCTTGACCTCCCTGCCCCTTTCACCAATAAACGCGATCACGTTCACATCGGCATTGGTGTTCCGGGCAATCATTCCCATCAGAACCGATTTACCCACTCCGGTTCCAGCAAGGATTCCCAACCTCTGACCCTTGGCAAAAGAAAGCAGTCCATTGAGAGCTCGCACCCCTATATCCAGTGGCTCCCTCAAACGTCTTCGTTCCAGTGGGTTCATCGGATTGCCCATCAGTGGATATTCAACTCCAAAAGGAATCGGTCCTTTGCCGTCAATAGGCTGGCCGTTACCATCAAGGATTCTCCCAATCAATCCATCACTGGGTTTATAGGTAGGATATTCTTCTGTCGCTTCAATAAGGCTTCCGGGCTCAATGCCAAGCATTTCTCCAAGAGGCATCAACAAAGTATTTTGATCCCGAAACCCCACCACCTGGGCTTGAATAGGCGGCCGATTATTTGGATATATGGTGCAGAGGCTTCCCACCGATACCGCCGGGCCGTCACCTTCAAGGATCAAGCCAATAATCCGATTTACCTTTCCCGTTTTCTTTACGAAATCAGTTTTCTTGATAAATGAACTGTATTTTTTTAAATTGATGACGGTATCCATAATGGCTCAATTCGTTTCTTCAGGAGGCTCGGTTTCTGGATCGTTTTCCTTC
>DODH01000096.1 GCA_003545625.1 Nitrospina sp. | reverse complement strand
CAATTACCTCGATGTCTGATTTGGCGGAAGGCGAATGTGTCAGCTTTGATAATTTGATTGATAAAAACCGTGATATTTTTGTGAATGAGGACCCTGGTAAAATAAAACAGGTATTCTTGAACGTATTGGATAATGCTATTAAATATAATAAGGAGGGGGGCGAGGTCGTCTTGAGCCTGACCGAAGGTGACCCCGAAAAAGTTTGCGTTGCCATTCGAGATACAGGGGGTGGGTTACCGCAAGATAAATATGAAAAAATATTCGATCCGCTTTATCGGCTTGAGAACCATGTCAAAAACTGTATAGATGGTGTTGGTGTTGGGTTGACCGTTGTCAAAAAGTTTATGACGATTATGCGTGGCCGGGTTTATGTGGAGAGCAAACTCGGGGGTGGAACCTGTTTTACGCTGGAATTTGAAAAGTGGGCCGGTAAGGATAGTGTTTGAAAACAATTTTTCCTTGTTTCCCCGTACAATTTTATTTTCGCTCCATGATGGACTGCAGGATTGCTCAGTATTGAAAAAATATATTTTACAATTCATCCTGGCTGTTTTTTTTATTTTGAGCCTGGGTTGTGGACAGGGTTCTCAGGAATCCCAAAGCCCCAGGCTTGTCATTGCCATTGATGCGACGTTCATCCCGATGTCGTTTTTAAATGACCGTGGAGAGCTGGATGGGTTTGAAGTTGACCTGATTAAGGCGGTAGCAAATAGTGCCGGATACGACTATGAATTGGTAAATGTGGAGTGGGGTGGATTGTTTGGAGGCTTGATCACTAAAAAGTTCGATTTGGTTATCAGCTCAATAACGATTCTTGAAGAAAGAAAAAACCGCATGGCTTTCAGTATTCCTTACCTGCAAAGCGGGGTTGCTGTGCTGGTCCGAAAAGATATCCAGAATGTCGACAACCTCGAAGACCTTGCTGAAGTTAAGGCCACGGTCGGAGCCCAGATCAACACGACCTCCTATTATTTTTTGCAGAAATATGATGGAATCAAAGTCAAGACCTATGAAAAATTTGGCCATGCAGTTATCGATTTGGCCAATAAGGGTAACGATGCCGTGGTCGGGGACTCGGTGCAGGTGAATTATTATTTTAACAAAAATAAGCAATTAACCCAAAACACCCGATTTCTGGGTTCCAGACTGACCTCGGAGTATTATGGTATTGTTTTGCGCAAAGATGATATTGAGCTGAAGCAAAAAATAGATGCAGGTTTGACAGCGCTCCTTAAAAACGGGACGGTTCAAAAACTGCATGACAAGTGGAACCTGGGGGATTTTGCCGGAGTGCCTTTACCCGAATAGTAACCCCTTAATTGGGAGGAACGTGCGCAGGCAGATTCAAACCCTCCTGTAGAATCGGTGCCGTTAAAACCGGATTCTCAAAAAATATTGATTATTCTTTAGTCTTGCAGGTTCTGTCGAGAATGAAATAGACAGGGCAAAATCCGGTGAAGGCACTTTGAACAAGTGTGACTCCCAACAAACCAGGTACCAGCAACCAAAGCGGGTCACTCCAGTGGCCCAACGCAACCCCAATCGTCACAACCGCTCCGGCAATTCCGTCATGGATACGTCTTTTAGTATTCATAAAAGCCCCTGACTCTTGGTTGGTATATTTTAATATTTTTATCCTTCATCGGCTGAAAATTTTCCATGAGTGCCGGAATCGACCAGAGGCAATGGAGAGTGCGAAAAATCAGTCTATGAATAGTGCTCCGGCGATACACCCTGTAAGGACTGTTGCGAGAAAAGCAGTCCATAAGGCACGCCCTCCCATCACGGTGATGTCCTGAGCCCGGGATGGTACCAGCGCGGTCAGACCACCAATAAAAATTCCCATGCTGGCAAGATGTACAAAACCACACAACGCATAAGTTAAAATGGTTACCGATCGCTGGCTAAACGGCACTGGGTTGGCAATCTGGGCCTGTGCCAAGGCAAAGTAAGCTGATACTTCCGTTTCTATAAACCTTGAACCTAAAATTTGGCCTGCCAGTTGCCATTCTTCGGGTCGCAGTCCGAGAAGGGCGGAAAAGGGTACGGTCAGCCATCCCAGCAGGAATTGCGCGGAAATGTTTTGTCCGAATGATTCAGCGAGCGCCAGATCCAACAAAGCTTCCAGCCCGAGTACCACGATCAATACGGTGGCGATTCCCACAGCCATTTTAACACCTTGCGATCCTCCTGTTAACAATGCGGCCATGAAATTAGAGGATTTTTCGGTATCCGTATCGGTCTGCGGCAATTTCCCCAGGGTTTCCGGTATCTTCTGCTCGGGCAGTGAAAGTTTGCTGGCGATAACGGCGCAGGGGATAGATATCAAGGACGCGGAAATCAGATGGCCCGCGATTTGGGGGAAAATATCGTGCAGGGCGATGATATAAATTCCCATAACAGTGCTGGCCACTGTTGCCATCATGCAGGTCATCAGGGTGAGCAGTTCGGAACGGGTCATCTTCATGAGGTAAGGCTGAATGGTGAGGCCCGATTCGATTCCAACAAAAATATTTGCGGCGGCGGATAAGGATTCTGCTCCAGACAGGGCCAATAGGCGGTAAAAGATGCGGGCGAAAAATCGGACCACAGCCTGCATGATTCCCAGGTAGTACAGTCCGGAAATTGCCGCAGAAAAGAAAATTACTGAGGGGAACACCTGAAAAGCAAGGATGAATCCTATTGAGGGGGAGCCATCTGGCATGGTTTGCCCCGGGCCGAGGGCAAGAGGCCCAAAGAGGAACAGTGCTCCTTTTTGGGAAGCGGTGAGGATGGCTACCAGCACATCATTGCCCCACTGTAAAGCGGACCGAGACCAGGAAACCCAAAACGTTAGTACCCCTAAAACCCAGGCTAGCACCACGCTACCCATGATGGTTTTTACATTGATCTTTTGCCGACTGCCGGTAGCCCAGGCAATGAAAGCCACCAGAAAAAACCCGGTAAGTGAAATTAAACGATAAATGTTTTCATCCATGATGTGAGAATGTGGGGTTCGTTGATGGATGACAAAAATGGTGCCGGACCCGAATCATGTTTTTGGGATGGGAGAGGGATTCGGGTTCTTGGGATTCTGCAAATGGGATGGGGCTCATGAGTCCATTTCCATGATTGATATGAGGCCTACAATTTTTCCGTTTTGGGTTACGGCGTAATGCCGGAGCTTATTTTCCACCATCTTTTGCCGTGCTTTTTCCACGGAAGTGTTTGCATCAAGAGAGAGAATGGGTTTTGACATAACGGTGGAAACGCTGACCTTAGCAGGGTCAATATTTTTTTCCAGTAACTTTATAAGATCGGCTTTGGTGAAAATGCCTGTATATTCTCCCAGATCTTTTATGAGTAACACGTCTACTCTTTGAGAGGACATTTTCTGTACTGCTTCCTCCACATTGGTATCCGGGTGGACAGAATGCACGGTCTGCATGATTTCCAGGATTTGCTTATCAGACATTTATTGTTCCCCAGTTCTGTTTTTTTCCGGACAACTCAATTGGGCGCTAGATTACCATTAACATGAATTTTTGAAAGTATATATAATATTGATTATGGAGATATCCTTTCTGTATTGGGCAGGATATTATACTAGGAACTATCTACTCATTTTTTGAGTAAAACGAAGCTTTGAAAAAGAGATATTTCATTATTTTACTGTGGTTTTTTGTGGCCGGGTTATTTTATCTTTGCCTGCAATCGATTGACTTGGATCGGGCATGGATCGAATTTTCCCGGGCGGACCCTTTCTGGTTATTTGCGGCTGTTTTTTTCAACGCCTGCATTTTAGGGGTTTGGAGTTCGCTCTGGTATTTGCTCCTGCCAGAAAAATGTTCAGTTCCTTTTTCAAGGATATTTCAAGCCAACTCCTATATGTCTACATCCTGCAATACCATTCCCTTCCCGGGGGGGCATGCGGTGGGAGTTGTGGCTTTGGCCCGAAGAGCTGAGGTGGGGCACTCGGTAGCCCTGTCAGTATTGGCACTTGATCAGCTCATGGAAGGTTTCGCTAAAACTTTTGTTCTGACTTTGGTGGTAATTTTTGTTCCCCTGCCGGAGCCAGTGGGGCAGGCAATTCTGATTTTTGTCGTTGTTATTGGCTTTTTTGCTTCCATCATGTTTTACCTTGCCCATAAGCAACCACGCGTTAAAGAAGGCACAATATCTTTTATAGACAAGATCAGGAAATTTGTGTCACGTTGGTCCGTTCATCTGGAAATTTTAAGGGATGTACGAATTTTCAGTTTTGGTCTTCTGTTGGCTCTTTTAATGATGTTTGTCCAGACTCTGGGAATTTGGGCCGTCCAAAAAAGTCTGGGCCTTGATCTGCCTTTCTGGGCTCCCATACTGGTCATGGGTGCGTTGAACCTGGTGACAGTCTTGCCTATTACCCCCGGAAACTTTGGCATTTACGAAGGAACTGCTTTCCTGGCCTATCAATTTTATGGGCTTTCCTCCGAGTTGGCTTTAAGCCTGGCTTTTCTGCAACACCTTTGTTTTCTGATCCCCATGGTGGGATCGGGTTATCTGGTTCTTTTGTTTCTGACTTCTGCTCAAAAGCAAAGCCTGTCAGAAGAAAAATGGGTTCCCGACGAAACTTAGTAGGGCTTTCCAGCGCAACGAAAATAAACGGATAACGTAGATCGTCTCACCCATTTTTTCATTAATTGTCCTTAAAATGTTTGAAATTTAACCTGTTATTTTTTCACACTTGGGTAGTGACCTGTAAGAAATGAACCCATTAATGCGGGGTCACGATTCGCCTTGGATTGATAAACGCTCCTTAAAGTTAGGCTCGCAATGTTTTTGATGTTATACTCCGCTCCTAATAACAGGGTCGCGGGTGTCGGTGTGAAACGGTATATGAGCCTCTTGACTTGATTCGTCAACACAACGGATTAAAGGCTTATTCTGATTTTGCGCGCTAAAAAACTTGGCAGAAATTCGGGCTCAGGTGAAAATTGGGAAGGTTTGTTGGGGGACTTGATTGGCCTTGCCGCTAAAAATGTTGGAGGTTACTTGTTATGGCAGAGGGAAAAGTAAAGTGGTTTAACGATAGTAAGGGTTATGGGTTTATTGAGTCTAGTGACGGAGAAGATTGTTTCGTCCATTTTTCTGAAATTCAAGGGGACGGTTTTAAGACCCTTACAGAGGGCCAGGCGGTCGAGTTCGAGAAGAGCATGGGTCAAAAGGGGCCTCAAGCATCCAAAGTAATACCCAAATAAATTTTGTTTGAGATTAAAAACCGGTGGAGATTTTACTCTGCCGGTTTTTTTTGTCAATTTTCATTGCATAAACAAGTTAGCTTCTCCGTATTGCCAGGGGGTCGGATAGGTCCTCTCACCTACTGCAAAAGTTGACTCTGAGTCCGCAAACACTACGAATTTTCTGCCAGCACTTTTTCTACCTGCTCCCAAACCTTGTCCACCGTTATGCTTCTTAAATGGAATTCCCCCGGATCCAATTGCTCAACATGATCTTTTCTCTCAAGATCAATTGTTATGGCCCGGCATAAATGATCAGGAATTTCAAGCGGGCCAGAACTGATTGGGCAGTAGGTTCCAAAAAGGGCCACAATGGGGGTTTTCATGGCAAACCCGATATGCATGGGGCCTGTGTTGGCAGTTACCATGAGCCTAGCTTTCGAGATAATGTTAGCATCCACCATAAGAGGCTGGTCACAGACCTCCACAACCCGAGAAGTATTGAGTTGGTTCAAGATATTAAGGCTTTGTTTTTTTTCAGCCGGTCCTCCGCCTAAAATTATTTTCCAGGGTGTTGTCTTGAGGATTCGCTTTGCAAGCTCAGTGAAACGATCTGCCATCCACCGCCTGCTTTCAACTGCGGCACCCAAATTGAGATAAATATATTTTTCGGGACTGAAATCATGAGCATCTAAAAACTGTCGCGACTTATCC
>DODH01000177.1:12661-12933 GCA_003545625.1 Nitrospina sp. | reverse complement strand
GGGCTTCGGCTCGGTTTGGGGTCCAAAAGGTCTGACTTAAAAGTAAAAGGGATATAACAACAATTTTTAGGAGATCAGATTTCTGGGGCCTTGTTAGTTTTGCGGAGAGCATGATATCTATTGAAATTGTTGGCTTTATATTGTAATTGGAACTTGGTTGCCCAAATTCCCTTAAATTAATAATGAGAATTGTTATCAATAATAAGGGAAGGCCTTTAAATTGTCAAGGATGTCAAGAATATCCAGGTCTTTTTAATTCATATAATAACCAT
>DODH01000177.1:9721-12252 GCA_003545625.1 Nitrospina sp. | reverse complement strand
ATAAGGGGAAATACAGAAAGGAAACATCGTTAAATTGGTAAAATACTATTAGTTATTCTCAAGATCTTTGAGTTTTTGTTCCCATTGTGAGATAAGTTCGCGGAAACGGGTAACATGCTTTTTTTCTTCCTGCATCAAATCATGATACATACGCCGCATCCCTTTGTTGACATCCGTGTCTTCAGGGGTTTTGTCAGTAAGAGTCTGGTAATAATTGACTGAATTTTCTTCGCTGACAATACATTTGCGTAAAACATCCAGTCGGCCTTCAACCGTTCCAAGGGTTTCTTTATTGGATTCCATATATACCTCAGGATTTGATAATATTAATAAGCAGGAAGTATCCAAGCCAATGTCTGAATTATACCAGAGTTAATAAACGGAGTTTGTCATGGTTAGAAATTTAACAGGTTTTTTATTGCTGGCCCTTGTCTTTTCTGGTTGTTCTTTGCATTCCGGTTCGACTTATGAGCGAAGTGAAATGGGTTCACCGGAATATTTTAAAAAGGGTGTCATTTTATCGGTAAGAGAAGTTGAAATAAAGGGAACGGAATCTGGTGCCGGGGCTGCGGCAGGGGCAGCAGTGGGCGGGCTTGCCGGTTCTACATTGGGTGGAGACACAGCGACCCGGGCTCTGGGAGCTTTGGGCGGTGCTGTTGTGGGTGGCTTGGTGGGCCATGCCACCGAAAATATAATCACCGGCGGCTCCGCATCGGAATTCATCATCCAACCGGACGAGGGAGAACCCTATACCGTTGTGCAAGTTAATGACCAGGAACTTAAAGCCGGAGAAAGGGTTCTGATCATGGACTCAGGTAAAGTGCGAATTGTCAGGGACCAAATTCAACAATAACAGTTTTATTTGAATTTTCACTTTTTCTATATAGGTAAAACGGAATGCACGAAGATTTGAAGGAAAATTATTATGCGCTGGTTCACCGGTTGGAGGAGAGCAGTCGGTTGGGCGGGGTCATGGGGATTCTGCATTGGGATCAGGAGGTCATTATGCCTGTGGGCGCCTCAGAATCTCGTGCTCAACAAATCGGTGCCTTGGCCGGGGTCCTGCATGAAAAAACCACGCATCCTGAAATGGGGAAGTTGCTGGATGAACTCTCCAAGGCTGATGAAAATGGATTCACCGCTTTTGAATGGTGCAATATCCGCGAAGCCCACCGAGAATTCCAAATGGCTATACGGGTTCCCAAGACGCTTGTCACTGAGTTGGCGGAATTATCTTCTCGAGCACACCAAATCTGGGTGAAAGCCCGTTCTGAAAACAAGTTTTCCGATTTCGCCCCGGTTCTAAAACAATTGGTGGATTTAAAAATAAAGTGGGCCGGTTATGTTTTTCCTGATATGCAGGCCTATGACGCTAATATTGATATTTATGAAAGAGGGTCCACCCAGAAGGACATCACTCCGGTATTTGATAAGCTAAAAGCTGAACTGATTCCATTGATAAAGGCTATTCAAGAGTCGGATTACCAGCCAGACACTAGTTTTTTGTCAGGCCAGTTCTCCATTAAAAAACAGGAAGCATTGGGACGCAAAATCAGTGAAGAAATGGGTTTCTTGTTTGACCAGGGGCGCATGGATGTTTCGGTACATCCTTTTTGTGGCGGCAGTCATCCGACAGATGTCCGCATCACCACTCGCTACCGGACGGATAATTTTGTTGAATCGTTATACGCGGTGATTCATGAGACAGGCCATGGGCTTTATGAGCAGGGGCGCATGCATAATGGGCGGGACCTGCCGGTATCTGAAGCCCTCACCATGGCTATCCATGAATCGCAATCGCTGTTCTGGGAACGAATGATTGCACAGGGAAAGCCATTTTGTGCACGCTACCTGCCGTTAGTTGCTGAAACATTTCCACATAATTTCAGGGATGTGAATTCTGAACAGTTTTATGAGGCGGTCAATGTCAGCGGACCCTCATTGATCAGGGTGGAAGCCGATGAGGTAACCTATCCCATGCATGTCATCCTGCGTTATGAACTGGAAAAAGGTCTGTTTGATGGATCGATTCATGTTGAGCATTTACCTGAGATGTGGAATGCTAAAATGAAAGAATATTTGGGTGTGGAGCCGCCAACAGATACGCTTGGCGTTTTACAGGATACACATTGGAGCGGAGGAGCCTTTGGCTATTTCCCTTCTTATACATTGGGGGCGATTTATGCCAGCCAGTTTTATCAGGTATTAATCCGAGCCCAGCCTGATTTAGAAAAACAGATCGAAATGGGAAACCTGGCACCTATCCGTGAATGGCTGGGCAGCCAGATTCATCAACAGGGCAGGTTGTTATCGGTTCCTGCTCTGGTCAAACAGGTGACCGGGGAAAGTTTGAACCCGGACAACTTTCTGGATTATTTAAAAAATAAATACCGGCAAATTTACCGGCTTAACTAGAAGATAAATGATGAATCCTAGTGGAAGCAGGGCATCTTATCCCAATATGAAACGCAATTATCAATATTGTGATTCCTGTGGAACCCTCCTACCTGCCCCGGGTTTTTTTTGCGTCC
>DODH01000177.1:0-9339 GCA_003545625.1 Nitrospina sp. | reverse complement strand
TTTCCCAGGCTTATCTACGCATTGCCTTATTAACACTGGTTTTCATAGTCATAGCTGTGGTCAAGCTGGAAATCAATCCACTGAACCTGTTTCTTGATTCGGGCACCGATGAAGTTTCTCTTCAAGTTGCAGAAGACGAAGATTATGAAATATTTTTCAAGGTCAATGTGAGTTTTGCTAATTTGCGTAATAAACCCAATACAAAAACAAGCACCATTTTATTTGTGCTGACCCAAGGCACTCAGGTTGAAATCCTGGAGAAAAAAGGGAAATGGTCAAAAATCCGCTCAAAACCGGGGCCGAAAGAACCAGCCCGGACCGGGTGGCTGGCCAGTAAGCTTATTGATTCTGAAATCAAATAATGTCATTTAAGCCTTCCAGTTTTTTGCTGACTTCAATGATCGCTGTTTTGAATTCATCGTAGGTCCGTGTTACGGGAAATTGGGGAAACTCTTCCACGACATTATCAGGAGCCCTAAATAAAATCCCAGCATCGGCTTCTTTAAGCATCCCTGTATCGTTATAGGAATCTCCGGCGGCGATCACTTTCAGGTTTAGCAATTTTAAGGCCGCCACGGCCTTGGTTTTTGCATCGGGAATTCGCAACCGGTAATCGGCGATTCTCCCGGTCTCATCAACAATCAGGTCATGGCAAAACAGGGTAGGGTAGTCAAGTTGCGCCATCAAAGGCCCGGCAAACTGATTAAAGGTATCAGACAGAATGATGACCTGGAATTCACTTTCCAGCCAGGATAAGAACTCCTTCGCGCCGGGAAGTGGGGCAATGCCTCCGATGACTTCCTGGATATCTGCGAGTTTAAGATTATTTTCATCGAGAATTTTGAGCCGTCCACGCATCAGCTCATCATAATCGGGGATATCCCGCGTGGTAAGTCGCAGTTTCTCAATCCCAGTTTTTTCAGCGAAGGCTATCCAGATTTCAGGAACCAGAACTCCTTCCAAATCCAGGCAGGTGACTACCATAAGAGGGTTATCCTTTATTTTATATTTGCGAAAACGATTCTAGCCACGTATTTGTTTTTTCTTTCTCAAATCCAAAAGAAAACGCCATTCTTCGTTTCGGGTGAAATGAGAGATTAAGGCATATACCAGTATTCCCGCAGATATGCAAGCGCTCAAGGTAAGTAGCCGGATCGAAAGAGGGTCGCTGACATGGAAAAAGCTCTCCTTGGTGAGAAAAGTAACGGCACCCATGGCTATGGCTGCGGCCGCCATTTTAACAGTCGAACGCAGTATTTTTCTTCCGCCCATCAGCCCTAAGCGTTTTCTTAAATGGTAGATCAACAGCGAAACATTAAATAAGGCCGCCAGGGAAGTGGCCAGTGCAAGACCTCCATGTTTCAAGGGGCCCATTAAAATAAGATTTAAAACCATATTGAGAACCATGGAATAAATACCAATTTTTGCCGGGGTTTTGGTGTCCTGCAAAGAATAAAATGCCGGAGCGATGATTTTAATCCCTGAATAGGCGCAGAGGCCTATGGAATAATAAAGCAGGGCAATGGCTGTTCCCTCGGTGGTGGAAGCCAGGAACTCTCCCCGTTCCCATAACGTATTAACGATGGGCTCGCGCAGGATAATCAACCCTACCGTGGCTGGTATGGTGATAAAAAGAATGAGGCGAATACTGAAACCTACTGTCTGGACCAACTCTTTCAGGTCGCCTTTTGCGGCCTGGCTGGATAGCGTGGGAAGAAGTGCTACTCCTAATGCGACCGCAAATACGCCCAGAGGCAGTTGCACCAGCCGGTTGCCATAATAAAGGTAAGAGATAGACCCGCCCGGAAGCAGGGAAGCGAGCAGGGTATCAACCATGATATTAATTTCATAAACAGCAAGGCCCAATATAACCGGTCCCATCAGTTTGGCGATTTTAATGACCTCTTCCTGTTTGAAGTTAAGTGTTTTTTCAAAGCGGAATCCTTTTTTTATGACAGCAGGAAGCTGAACCAATAATTGCAGGGCTCCCCCTACCAGGACGCCGATGGCAAGTCCCATAATCGGCTCATCCATTAGCGGAGCAATGATGAGAACCGACAGGATCATCATGACATTTTGCAAAATAGGGGTAGCGGCTGGAAGGGCAAAAACTTTCAGGGAGTTCAAAATCCCCATGCAAAAGGCGGCCAGTCCGATAAAGAAAAGGTAGGGAGCCATCCAGCGCGTCAATTTCACCGTCAGTTCAAATTTTCCGGGTTCATCAAGAAACCCAGGGGCAAAAACCGTTATTACAGCAGGGGAAAATATCAGGATAAACAGGGATGCCAGGGATAATGCAATAAAAAGAATATTGAACAGGTTGGCGGTCATTCTCCATGCGGCGGCTTCCCCCTTTTGTGTCAGCGTTTCGGTGAAAACAGGAATGAAAGCCGCTGTCACCGCGCCTTCGCCCAAAATTCGCCGTTGCATATTAGGGATCCGGAAGGCGACAAAAAAAGCATCGGCGGAGGCCGAAGAGCCAAAGGCCATAGCGATGACCACATCGCGCAGAAACCCGAAAAGTCGGGATAATAGGGTCATCCCGCCTACGGCTCCTGCCGCTTCACTTACTTTTTTATTGCTGTCCATTCGGGGTTTCGGTTCAGGTGGGAATTAGTGAACGCTTGTTTACGAGGTCTTGCCTTTACGCAGTATAACAAAACTGGAGTTGATGCAGGCAAAAAGTTGTCTCGGCTCAATGAGTTCCTGTGCATTGCGTGTTATAATTTTAATTGATGGACTTCTTATTTATCAGGATGCTAAATGCCAAAAATTAAGGTTAGAACCAGAGATCAGAAAGTTTATGAAAAGATCGTTGAGGCCTACGAACAAACCGTCATTCTTCAAAGACAGAGACGGTTGACATACGGACATTGGGACTTTGTGGTTTTTGGCCAGACAGACAATGATGAGACGGTACTCCGCGAAGGTTATGCTGAGCAGGCAGTAATTAAAAGGGTCCCTATTTATATTGCGTCTTTGGTACAACCGGGTCTTACCAATGTCAATGGCATACCCATCGAAGAGTTTATCGAAGAAGATGTTCCGGAAAAATACAAGGGACTGGAAATTATTCATGTCGATCCCCTTCGTCCGCTCGCTATTAAAAAAAGGGAAACCGTTCCTGGAACCAGTCGGGCACAGGATCAAATTTGTAAGGACTATGAGGGCCAGAATATTGCAATCATTCATTCACCGCATGAATCGGACTGGATGATTGCGGTGATGAAGTATCTCAGCGAATGCGACCAGGCGTTTCCTGATCCTGTTCAGGAAGCCTTTTCCCAAAACTCTACGCTCCATGGCAATTTTTTGTCCCTGGAAAATTCCAAACCTTCTTCCGACCGGCTGAATTGAGTTTGTTTGAGCAATCGTTCAGGCAGAACTCTCTTTTTCAAAAACGATATAGCCAGAATCATTCATCCCTAGGCTTTGGTAGGTACGTTGCCCTGTATTGTTATTCCGCATCACATATAAACGCAAAGCTTTGACTTGTGGATGAGTTCGGGCAAGGCTTTCGATTTGGCTAAACAGTTTGCGAAACACCCCTTGTTTACGGTAATCGGGAAGCACGTAAACGCTTTGCATCCACCAGATAACGCCATTCCTCCAGTCGCTCCATTCGTAGGTAATCATGGTTTGCCCGACTACCTTTCCAGAGACCACGGCAACGAAATAATAGCATTCTTCCCTCGTTAAGGCTTGTTTAATACCGTCTCTCAGGACTTCCTTATTCAGGTTCAGCGATTCGGTTTCTTTTGCTAGAGCCAGGTTGTTTTCAACAAGTATGGAAAGATCATCAGTGTGGGCTTCACGTATGTTAATTTCAGGATACATTCTACTTAGATATCCTGGATGAAGCGTTGTGCGTAGGAGCGGATATTTTTCCCGTTTAGCACATGGAAGCGCCTTATTTTTTCAATGGTCTGATTGGAAAATCGTTTCAGCGGGATATGAATGATTCTTTTGCCGTATTTCCTGGCAAGTCTTCGCCAGGTTATTCGAGGCGCGCAGGGTGCGACAACGGTGACGTTCTTTTCTTTGGAATGAAAAAAAGCCGCTTCTAGAAGCTTTTCCTCCAATGTTTCGGATAAAGAAATGCGCGGGTCCTGCCATATATCCGGTATGGGACGGGGAGGGTAAATCATCATGCATCCCCCATAAGTGGATTGCCCAATGCCCGGTCCGATTAAAGAATCCATATATTCGGTGGCGAAAAAACATAAAGTGGATTCCGCATTATGTTCGGCGTACCAGGTTTGACACCATCTGTATTTGTCAGGCTCGGGCTCAGGGTCAAAAAGGAAAACAATAATTTCGACCTGTCCTTTGGATGGAGGAATCTCTTTCACATAAATATCGCCCGTATGCCAGTTGCGCAGGGTATCCCTGATGTCTATGCCGTCCTTAACGGAGGAGGTAAATTTTTCGGTCCGGGCCAGGTCGTGACTCAATAAAAATTTAGTTTGTTCACGAACATGTGTGTTCAGGTTTTCTATTTTTTCATCCTCGGGCGGCCAGGAGCATTGCCCATAGGGGTCCCAACGGTGTTGCCATTTTTCCTGGGTTTTGATGTTCGGGTCGGGTTTTAAATCCAGCGACCGCCATTCAAACTGGGTTTCCAACAAACGGTTTTTCATGCTTAACGGTTTGGCATCTTCTTCATCCGGCAAAGCCTGGTCGATTCCCAGTGAAAGGGTCTCTTGTAAATTTTTGGCAGGTTCAAAGGGATATTCCCTTGCCGCTTCCAAAACGGCAACGGCAAATGGGTCTCCGCCGAATTGCTTGGCGGCTTTTACCAGAGTATAGAGATCCGGCAGGAGTCGTGATTCCATTAAAGTCAGGTTGCGAATATATTGTAAAAGAAGCTGGAAAGTCTGAGAAGTCAGGTTGTGATAACGAATTTTGTGTTTTTTAGTGAACAGTTCACGAGCACGCACAAGAATTTCTTTAACCCCATCTACCGGCGTATTATTGTCAGGGCGCAATTCCTGC
This sequence comes from Nitrospina sp., assembly GCA_003545625.1. The sequence continues at coordinate 4,344 of DODH01000177.1, read as the reverse complement.
CGTTTTTTTTCATATAAGTAGGTCACATAGGGAAACTCCGAAAGCGCAAAGAATAAGGTTTGTTTATCCACGCCATGTAATGAGGGCAATCCTTCAGGTTTTTGCGGTGCAAGCACTTCCAACCGTTCATCGTAAGCTTCCTTGATCCAGGGCCAGTCGAGGATGGAACACAGGCATACTGTGTGAGCATACTCCAGTTCCAGTTGATGGAGTTGATAGGCCATCCAACGTGCGCGCCAGAAGTGATGACTTTTATCCTTGGGACGTTTTAAGGTTAAAAGGAGGGTGCTGATAAATTTTTCATAGGATAGTTTGCTCAAGGCAAAGCTGTCTGGAAAGTCGACAGCTCTTTTTTCATAATTCTCCGTGCTCCAGTCTATGAAATGGCGGGGTATTCCCTCCTGCATGGCAATGCGTAGACCCATTATTAATGGCTGGCTTGGATCGATGGGCACATAGTTCATTCCGCCATTTTGTTCGATTTGGCAACTCAGGGAAATGCTTGGGAGAATTCTGATCCCTTCTTCAACCGTTTGTTCGAATTCAGGTGGAAGCGCGACAGCAAGGCAATCACAGGGAAACGCTAAAAGCCGATGGCGCACCTCCCGTGCGAAACTACCGCTACCGTGAATCACGGGTAAAAATTGAATGCGGCCACTGAGTTTTAGTATAGGAATCATATCCTGGTTCAGCGTCACGCTATTTATCCATATCCGGGTGCAAGGGATTGTCATCACTGAAAAAGAAATCTCCCAGACCCATGGGAAGCCTTTCTTCACCGAGAGCCCTGCGGTTGCGGGCGGCAAGAGCATCCAGGTCGAGAGCTTCTTCACCAAGAACCTTGCTGACCGCCTCTTGCCACATTTTATCTTTGGCTAGGGGATTATCTTTTTCCTGGCTGATTCGTTTCAGAGCGTATTGAATAATATGAATACCGTCACGGGGAGAAAAATCCAGGTCCAACTGATGGGATTTTTGCAGGAAATCCACAGTCATTTTTAAAAGGTCTTCCCCTGAAAAGGGAAGATGATATCTGAGTATAGCCAATTCATCCTGGTAACTGGGCATTGCCAGCTGCAAGGTGGGTTGTAAACGCGACAGGATATAATCGGGAATTTCGAAAGTGGATTCGTCATTATTCATTGTCACGCAGGCACGAAACTCCTTGTGAGCTTGAATCTTGATCCCCGCAATAATGGATTCCACGTAACGCCGGTGATCGAGAAGGGGAGCCAATGAGGCCCAGCTTTTTTCATTCATGCGGTTGCCTTCATCAAGAATGCAAATACCGCCCTCAATTATGGCGCATACAAGAGGCGATGCATGATATGAAATCTTTCCCTTTTCTGAGAGAACCGGCGTGATTAACAGGTCCTCCGGGCGGGTGTCACTGGTGCACTGGAATATATACAGGGGCTGATTTCTTTGATTCGCGGCTACCATAGCCATGGTGGTTTTTCCGATCCCGGGCATTCCGGTTATTCTTGGTGAAAGGGGGAAGTCCTTTTCGGATATCACCATCCAGCAAGCCTGAATTTGCCTGAGGACTTCTTCCTGGCCAATCCACTCGGAAGAGGTGTTATCGGGTTGGCTCAAATGTAGAGTGACCCCATCTATTTCTATTGTCTTTTTTGTTGTCGTATTCAATATGTGATCCTTCTGGCAAAAAGTTATTTCGGCTCAATGAGCTATTGCTCACTGGTCGGCTCTCCTGCTTTAATGATACACTATGCACAAGTAAATTTTCACAGGAGATGGAGTGGACGATCTGGTTACAATTTTGATAGTGGCTTTTCCTTTAGGGATGATGATTTTATTGGTCAAATACATGAAGTTCATCCATAACCAACCTAGAATGGAAGAGGAACGCCGACAGAAAGAGGCTAAAGAGAACTCTCAGCCAGCCAACCAAACTGAAAATGATGTCTGATAATCATCAAACCGATGTTTTTTTTGACGAATATATCGAGCGGTTTTTGTCTGAAAACAAAGCCGCCCGCTGTCTGAATGATGATCTTTCTGATTGCGGTGTTGGCTTAATGCCCCTGGTCGATCATTGCACTCTACGAACTCTTGATGTCAATACACGCGCTAAAGATCTTCTTCGCTTGGGTTTTTCTCAGGATCAAACCCTGGGCGTTCTTGAATTCGATAATTGGTGGGCCAAGGTTTATAGAAAACCGGGCTACCCAAGTTTGTTTGTAGATCAGGCTTTTGAGGGGAAACGTGGCGAACCCAGCCTTATCCCTGATTGGGTTCAAACACACGGGGATCAATGTTTCCACCATATTGCCGTTTTGGTTCAGGATATTAAGCACGCTATCGACAAAATGCAAGCTCGGAAGATAGAATTTTCCGGTCAGATTGTGGGTGCCCCGAATACGGATTTACGGCAAATCTTTACCCAACCAGAAAATAAAAATGGCAAGGCCTATACGGTTCTGGAACTTATAGAACGGCATAACGGCTATCAAGGTTTTTTGCCTCCCCAGGCTGACGGCTTGATGGAGTCCTCCCGCCTCTAGGATTTGTGAAAATCCAATGATTAGAAAAACGCAACCTGAATTCATTGTACCCTACTTAAGAGATGCTTCCAATTTTTCAGGAGGGAATGCTGAGGAGGTTGTCATTCCTGAAACTTCGGATGAACTGGCGGATTTCCTGAAAAATGAAACCCGACCGGTAACCATTGCCGGCGCGGGAACAGGTTTGACTGCCTCACGTATCCCGTCTGGAGGCATTATTGTTTCATTAGAGCGGTTAAATAGTATTGCAAAAGAAGGGGAGGGAAGAGTAAGGGTTGGTCCGGCTGTATCATTAAACGAACTGCAGGGTTTTCTGGCTCCTACAGGATGGTTTTATCCGCCCAATCCCACTGAGGCATTGGCATCACTGGGTGGTACCCTGGCGACCAATGCTTCCGGGTCCCGGAGTTACAAATATGGAGTAACGCGTGATTATGTTGAAGAAGTTGAATTGATTCTGGTGGATGGCAGGAAAATTTTTCTCAAACGAGGACTGAAAATCACAGAACCACTCAGGTTTGAAGACGGCAGTAAAATTATTTTTCCGGATATTTCATACCAAAGCCCGGATTGCAAAAATGCGGCAGGTTATTTTGTCCATCCAGGTATGGACTGGCTGGATCTGTTTATTGGGTCGGATGGCACACTTGGGATCTTTACAGACATTGTCCTGCGCCTGGCTCCCCGTCCGGATGATTTTGTGAGTGGTATTTTATTTTTTGAAGAGGAACGCTCCTGTTGGCAGTTGATTCCAAAAATTAAATCTTTTGATAGGTATAAGATTGATCCCTGTTCGCTGGAATATTTTGATCATAACGCCCTGGAAAGGTTGAAGGCCAAATATAAAGCCATACCCACCCATTCCAAAGTGGCTTTGTTTTTTGAACAAGATGTCCTTAAAAGGGAATATTATGATTTGATATTGGAAAACTGGTATGAATTTTTGAGTGAAGAAAATATTATGCTTGATGATTCATGGTTTGCTCAGGGGCCAAAGGATGTGCAGATGTTTCACGATTTCAGGCATGATGTCCCGGCAATTATAAATGAGGAAAATAGTCGGGCCGACCGGGTTAAACTAGGTACAGACATGGCTGTCCCGGATAAATATTTTATGTCGATGATGCAGTTTTACCGGAAAACTCTGAAAGCTAATGACTTGGATTACGTCATGTTTGGCCATTTGGGGGATAATCATTTACATATAAATCTTCTGCCAGAAGAGTCCCAAAGAGATGTAGCACAAAAGGTCTACGATCAAATGGTAGACCAGATTTTAGAATGGGGGGGGACGGTTTCTGCAGAACATGGTATAGGAAAACTGAAAAAAAAATATTTTGCTAAAATGGTTGGACCAAGTGGTTTAGAAGATTTAAATAAAATTAAATATTGCCTCGATCCGGAAAACAGGTTGGGTGCCGGGAATATGCTATGAAGCCCTTTTTAGCACCATCGCTATTGACAGTATAAGGATGGAAGGAGTAAAATTCCCCGGATTACCTTGATAGGGCCTAGTTAAAGCAAGTCAAGTTATTCCAGGGAGGTTTGGAAACATGCTCGATGCGTTTAAAAGCCTGGTTTTGAATTATTCTTATGAGCCGCTTCAATTTTGTACTGCTCGTCATGCCATAACCATGATTTTTGGCGGCAGGGCCGAGGGGTTGGATAGCGCAGGATATTTAGTCCGTACTCCCTCGACCAGTTTCGAACTTCCTACTGTGATACGTGTTTTGAAAATGGTTCGACGAAACCGGAAAAAGGGTTTGGCATTTAGCAAAAAAAATATTCTAAGAAGAGATAATTACACTTGCCAATATTG
>DODH01000165.1 GCA_003545625.1 Nitrospina sp. | reverse complement strand
AATCCGCAAAACACTAAAATCTGGTGGGTTGCTTTTTTACGAAACCTTTACCCTCGACTACCTGAAATACAGCAATTTCAAAAAGGAATGGGTTTTAGGGGTTAACGAATTGTTACAGGCATTTGGCGATTTTCGTATTTTGAGATACCAGGAAGTGGATGAAAATCCTAAGGCATTCGCTTCACTGGTCGCGCAAAAACCATAATGAATAACAGGCTTTTTGATTGGCGCTCATGAAACATCACCTTTATCGGACTTTTATCCTCGTTTTAGTCTCAGGACTGATTTCGGGTTGCGCATCGACCAAGGAGAAAAAACTTCAAGTCAAGGGGTTTACGCTCTCCTACAAAGACAAGTCTTCAGCAGGATCCTTTGTCAACAAAATGCAATTGAACCATCCCCTTAAAATATCGGAAGCCGAAGTCAGGAATTATTTAAGATCCCTGGTATTCGAAGAACTTTCTCTGTTCGGCAAGAAAAAACCCGTTTTTCTCTCCCACGACATAGACCGTATCGGGCGCTTGCTCACAAAAGCCATCCAGCGCGTTTCGAGCCGCAAAATCATCCACTATGAACTGGAAACCCCACGAGGGGCAACGTCAGGAGATATTTTCGCCAGCAAGAAATACATCCATTGGCGGTTTGACTCCATAAAGGGGATGGGGTTTACCGGTCGAGCTAAAACCGGTTGGGGGAATGTCAATTGGAGAATGGTGCCACAGTCAGGCCAAAAGTATCAAGCTGTGCAAAAGCTCCTGGGACCCCAAGCCCAGGAAAACTGGATTTTTGCCGAACTGCAACCTTCTTCAAAAAGGCAGAAGAGCCTCGGTCCTTCCAAAAATCGAATGGCCGTTCCATCAAGAGAACCGGGAAATAACAGGCACTCGCCCCAAAAAGGTCCCTCCGACCCGGCTCTGGAAGAAAAGCTCGAGTTCCTGAAGGACTTGCATGAAAAAGAATTGATCGATGAAAAAGAATATGACCAGAAAAAGAAAGAGTTGCTCGACGCCTACCTTTGACCCCGTTTGTTACCGCTTTTCGCCGGAGCAACGTGACAGAATCTCATCGACCTTATCCATAAGATCGTTTCGTTCCTGATTGGTAGTATCAATTTTCCTCTTAGTTTGGACAATCGAGGTATCCGGCAAATCTGTCCTGCGGACCTCATCTTCCAAATGCCATATCTTGATATTACGGCAAGCCAGTTCACTCACAGCCTCTCCCAAATTCTTGATCGCATCAGAGGACGAAACATTGGTATTGGTATACATCTTGATTTTTTCATCACGAATACGAACTTCCCCCCTGAGAGCCGCACCCAGAAAGCCATCGACCTCATTCATCAGGTCCTGCCTTTGCTTGTCCGCCAGATCTCTTTTGGCTTTGAGTTCATCCCGTTTCGAGGCGGAGATCCCTTCATTTTCCAACGCCTCATCCAGATGCCAGATGCGCAAGTTTTTAATTGAAAGTTTATCAACCAAACTACCTAAAGTTTCTGCCATAGCAAGTATTTTAAAAACGCGTTAAAGATGAGTTTGTAGAGATTCTCTTATTTTTTTTCCAAATTAACACACCCCATGCCGGGGTTCAACCTTGGCGGTCAGCGTAACGCTGGACCCAATGGGCAATAATTTTTTCGGGCGAGTAAAAAGTTATCTCGGCTTAATAAGCCCTTGCCTCGTTACCCCCACAGTTAGTGGTCAATTTTTGATAATGCAATTCAAACCATCCCGTACCGTCAGCAGAACCGATTCTACCCGCTGGTCTTGCATGACTCGTTCATTGAATTGATGGATCGCCTTGTCCGAATCGTCCTTCGGGTCAAGCACCCTGCCACTCCACAGAACATTATCCACGGCGATCAACCCGCCCTGACGGATCAATGGGAGGATCGCCTCATAATAATTGCTATAGTTTTCTTTATCCGCATCGATGAAGGCCATATCAAACGGACCCGTCAATGTTTTAATAGACTCCAATGCAGGACCCTCCAGCAGGGTTATTTTTTTTCCAAGCGGGCTTTCGGAAAAATATTTTCGTGCAAAGGCAATGGCGATAGGATCCATTTCACAGGTCACCAGAGTCCCCTCCTCCGGCAAAGCCTCCGCCATCGATAAGGCGCTGTATCCGCCAAAGGTACCTATTTCCAGAATGCGCCGAGCCCCAACCAGACGGGCCAGAAGTTTTAAAAATCTGGCCTCTACCCTGCCTGTCGTCATGTGGGGAATCTCCAGTTTTTCGTATGTTTCCTCCTCAAGCCTTTTTAAAAGCTCACCTTCTTCACTGGTGTGTTGGTAAGCATATTTCTCTATCTTTTCATCAATAAAGTCCATACATAAACCCTCTCATAATTTCATTTAGTACACCACAATTCCCTCATCCAGGATGCGCCAGGTATACCAGGTACCCACCGTTTCAAATGGATGCCATTTTTTTGCCAAAGCACGCATTCTTTCAGGAGTGGGCAATGCTCTCATATTATAAAGTTGTTTCAATCCGGCCCTGAACCCCAAATCCCCTACTGGCATAACATTCATCCGATTCAGAGAAAATATCAGGAACATCTCCGCAGTCCACCGACCAATACCATAGACGCCCGTTAACTGCTGAATGATTTCTTCATTCCCCAGATAAGCCATGCGGTGTGGACGAATAGTTCCATCGAGAAATTTTTCGCTGAGGTCTTTCACATACTTCACCTTCTGGTTCGATAGTCCTACTCCCCGCAATTGATTTTCCGACAGACCCTGTACCCTTTCGGCAGTGGCCCGGACATCGGCAAAAAGGTTTTCAAAGCGATGCGTAATGGTTTCTGCGGCTTTCGTCGAAATTTGTTGCGCGATGATGGCTTTGCACAATACCAGAAAATAATTTCTGTTCCGGCTCAGTTTGAAAGCGCCCACCCGGAGAATGACACCTGCCATCACCGAGTCCCTCATATCAAAATGCTGTAGGATTATTTTTCTGCTTGGAAGTGGCATCTCGGGTCATCCTCTCCAGTCTACCTGAAGGGCCCTGACGCTTTTCAGGTTTGGAGAAGCTTTAAGTTGATCAACAGCCTGATCGCTGATCCGGTTATGGTACAGGTCAAGGGTAATTAAACGGGGAAACGCCTTTGAATGGCAAAGCAAATCCACGGCGCTATCGTTCAATCCGTTTCCCGCAAGAGACAAAAGAGTCAGGTTCTGGAAGTTATCCGATTCGCATAACACCCGCAGTCCCTCCAGTCCCAAATCCGTCTTTTGCAGATAAAGTTCTCGTAGATTTTGTAATTGAGATTCTCCCGCAAGAATCCGCGCACCGGCAGATCCTACTGGATTGAGATTGAGGTAAAGCATTTGTAAATTGGCAAGAACTGTTGACTCCGTCAACGATTTCAAGCCGTCAGGGCCGATCCGGTTACCCTGAAGAAAAAGTTTCCGCAGATGGCTAAGAAAGGGTGAAACGGCTAATGATTGTACCGAGTAGCTCGTGAGTTTGTTATAGGCCAAAGAAAGAACCATCAGCTTCTTAAGCTGGGGCGAGTTTGCCAGCGCCTCTACTCCCTCGTTCCCGAATTCATTTTTATCCAGCCACAGTTCCTTAACCTTGCGGATTCCGTCATAAGTTAAAAGGTCCTCGACATCTTCCATGAGCACTTCTTTATCAATGAGGTCGAGTTTATAGACAGCCTTTTCGCTGTTCTCAATTTCGGCGTTGGCCTCTGCCTCGCTCCAGACCATCGCAGTAGAGTCGTCCGGTTCATCAGCCAGAACCGTCAGGCTGTTTTTAACCAGGCTCTCAAAAAGGGGACTCATCATTTCAGCCATCCCTGCTCTTCAAAAAAAGCAATGATTTCATGAGCCGTTTCTCCGGGTTTGCGGGTGGTGGTGTCACAAATAAAATCTGCGCAAGACTGGTATTTATCATGCCGGTCGGCAAGAATCTTTTTTTGTTCTTCCTCAAAACTGAGGCCTTCAACCAGAGCAGGCCGATTACGGTCTTTTTTAATTCTCAGGATGATCGTAGACAAGCTCGCCGTAAGCAAAACGCATTTCCCCTCTTTTTTCAGGAAGGTTATATTATTGTCATCCAGCACCACTCCCCCACCGCAGTCAATGACACTGTCC
>DODH01000213.1:2555-5283 GCA_003545625.1 Nitrospina sp. | reverse complement strand
TGAAGGCTGATGAAAAATATAACGTACACTGGCCCCACGCCTAGTGGGCTTAGAAAAAATTAGCGAATAAATAGAGACCCCTTTTAAACATTTTGGAAACTTATGAAAATAGAAATCGAAGACGTTGATTCCTGTAACAAAAAAATCAAGTTCGAAATCCCTCACCAGGAATACGACAAAAAGGTAAAACAGTATTATCAAAGGCTCGGGCGCGAGGTTAAAGTTCCCGGATTCCGCAAAGGAAAAGTGCCCATCGCGCTTCTGGAAAAACAGTTTGGCCCGGATGTCAAAAAAGAAGTCTTGAGCAACCTGATCAGCGAGGAGCTCAATAACGCCATTGTAGAAAAAGACCTGAGAGCGGTGGGCCAGCCCCACCTTTTGGAAGTCAGCGCCGAAGACGGAACGGATATCACGGTTTCCGCATCCATCGAGGTACTCCCAACCATAAAACTGCAAGACTACTCTGGTATTGAACTCGCGATGGCAATCCCGCGCATCACCGATGAAGATGTCAACCAGACCATTGAGGTAATGCGTCAGCGTATGGCAAAGACAGTCACCGTGACCGACCGCCCCGCCCAGGATAAGGATTTACTCAAAATAGATTTTACCAGCAAGCTCGGCGACCAACCCTTTGAAGGCGGGTCCGCGCAGGACCAAATCATCCAGGCGGGGGCAGGGCAATTGATTGAAGGACTGGACAAGGGCATGATTGGCATGGAAATTGGCGAAACCCGGGACATTCAGGTGCAGGTCCCCGAAGATTACCCCAACAAGGAAATCGCCGGGAAAGATGTGGATTTCCAAATTGTGTTGAAAGGCATTCAAGAGCAGAAACTACCGGACCTGGACGATGAGTTTGCCCGCAGTGTGGAAGACAAAAATTATGAAAGCATGGACAATATGAAACAGAGCGTCCGCTCCGAACTGGAAGGTTTTGAACTTAAGGAAGCCCGCAAAGCAGTGAAAACAAAATTGGCGGGAAAAATCACCGAGTTGAATCAGGTAGATCTTCCGGAAGGGCTTTTGAAAGATCAGGTCAAGTTCATGGCCGAGCAGGCCAGAAAAAAACAGGAGAAAGAAAGCAGTCACGCACATCATGACCATGAACATGAACATGACCACGATCATGGTATTGAGGTAACTCCCGAACTACTCAAGCAATATCGCGAACCGGCCATGAAAGCCCTGCAGGAAGAACTGATTCTCGACCAATTGGCCCGGGACCTGAAAGCAGAAGTCACCGAGGAAGAATTGGAACAGGAAGTCAAAAACATGTCCCAATTGCTGGGCGGGGGCAACCTGCAACAGATTAAACGGGAATGGGAAAAAAATGGCATCCTGGCCCGACTTCACAATCGCATGAAACGGGATAAAACCCTTGAGGCCGCACTGGAAAAGGTGACGATCAAAGAAGAAATAGTTGACAGAAAAGATTTAATTGCTGATAATTAAAAAACAACCATTACGAAGATATCTAATTATTTTTTAATGACTTACAAGCCGAAAACGCTTTCGGAACCACAACCGGATCCAGAAAGAAGTTTTTTCCTTGCCCCATTTCTAATCTAGAGAAAACCATGACCAAAACTTACAACCAGTTAGTACCCATTGTTGTTGAACAAACCAGTCGAGGCGAGAGGTCTTATGATATTTATTCGCGCCTTCTCAAAGACCGAATCGTTTTTATAGGAAGCGCAGTTGATGATCATATGGCCAACCTGATCATCGCCCAGTTGCTGTTTCTGGAATCCGATGAGCCCGATCAGGATATCTACCTTTATATAAACAGTCCGGGCGGCCAGGTCAGCTCCGGAATGGCGATCTACGACACCATCCAATATATCAAACCGGATGTTCAAACGATCTGCATTGGTCAGGCGGCCAGCATGGGGGCGTTGCTCCTTACCGCTGGCGCACCGAAAAAACGGTTTGCCCTGCCACACTCACGCATCATGATCCACCAACCGAGCGGAGGGTTTCAGGGACAACATACCGATATCGAAATCCAGGCGAAAGAAATCACCAGAATCCGGGCCATTCTGGATTCCATCCTGTCCAAACACTCAGGAAAAAGTGTTAGCCAGGTCAACAAGGATACCGAGCGGGATCATTATATGACAGCGGAAGAAGCCAAGACTTACGGCCTCATTGACAGCGTGATCAGCAACCGGGACGAGGCCCATAAGGGCAAGGGCAAAAAGAAAAGCGAATAGAATGAGCTCGTGGGCTCAATTCCAACCCTTTTGGAGAGGGCTTTATGGCAAAGAAAAGTACAACCACCGGGAATTATCGTTGCTCTTTCTGCGGGAAAAGCCAGGATGAAGTCAAAAAACTGATTGCCGGACCCAGCGTCTACATCTGTGACGAGTGTATTGAGCTTTGCAATGAAATCATGGTGGAAGAGTGGGCCCAGGAAAAGGGCGAAGACTTCCAGCATCTTCTTAAACCTCATGATTTATACAAGCACCTCGATCAGTATATCGTTGGGCAGGAACGTTGCAAAAAAATCCTTTCCGTTGCTGTTCACAACCATTTTAAAAGGGTCGACTCCAACCTTGACCTGGAGGATGTGGAACTGCAAAAGAGCAATGTGCTGTTGATCGGTCCTACCGGGTCCGGGAAGACCCTCATGGCACAGACCCTTGCCCGGATTCTTGATGTTCCTTTCACCATTGTGGATGCAACCACCCTGACCGAAGCCGGTTATGTCGGGGAAGATGTTGAA
>DODH01000213.1:0-2198 GCA_003545625.1 Nitrospina sp. | reverse complement strand
CTGCAAAATGCCGATTACGATGTTGAAAAAGCTGAGCGCGGAATTATTTATATAGACGAAGTCGATAAAATTTCGCGGAAGTCAGAAAATCCCTCAATCACCCGCGATGTTTCCGGTGAAGGGGTACAACAGGCGCTTTTGAAAATCATTGAGGGCACCACGGCAAGCGTTCCCCCGCAGGGAGGCCGGAAGCACCCGCATCAGGAGTTCCTACAGGTCGACACCACCAATATTCTTTTCATCTGCGGCGGGGCATTCGTTGGACTGGACTCCTTGATTCGCAACCGCATCGGTAAAAAAAGCCTCGGTTTCGGACAGACAATCGTTTCCAAGAAAGAAATTGACAAGGAAGACACGCTCGAAAAAATACAACCGGAAGACCTGCTCAAATATGGCCTCATTCCGGAATTTGTCGGGCGTTTTTCATCAGTGGCCACGCTTAAGGAGCTGTCCATTGAGGCAATGATAAAAGTTTTGACCGAACCCAAGAACGCCTTGGTCAAACAATATAAAAAGTTGTTTGAGTTTGAAAATGTTAAGCTCAAATTTACCGATACCGCTATCAAAGCCATTGCCGAAAAAGCTACCGCACGCAAAACCGGAGCAAGAGGCCTTCGCGCCGTTCTGGAAGAGACCATGCTCGAAATCATGTTCGACCTCCCTTCCCAGCCAGATATAGAAGAAGTGGTCATCAATGAAGAAGTAGTCCTCAAAGGCGAAAAGCCCATGTTGGTTTACGAAAATAAGAAACAGGCCAGTTAATATATGGGTTCCGAAAAAATTGTCTTACCGCTCCTCCCCTTAAGGGATATTATTGTCTTCCCGTTCATGGTACTGCCCCTGTTTGTAGGTAGGGAGAAGTCCATTCTGGCCCTGGAAAAATCCATGGCCGAACAAAAAAGCATTTTCCTCTCCGCCCAGCGTAATCCCAATAATAACGAACCGCAACCTGCAGATATTTACGAGACGGGAACGGTGGCAAATGTTCTCCAGATCCTCAAACTGACAGATGGAACCATGAAAGTCCTGGTGGAAGGTCTGCAGAGAGGACGTATTGAATCGTTCATCGACAACCCGGACTATTTTGAGGTTGAAGTCAGCCGCATTCATGAAAACGACCAGCTAACACCCGACGTCAAGGCAATGATGCGCAGTGTGGGAACGGTGTTTGACCAATATGTAAAATTAAACCAAAAAATTCCCCTGGAAGCCGTGGCCGCCACTGCCAATATTCTGGAACCGCACCGTTATGCCGACACCATTGCCGCCTATATGGTTTTTCAGACCCAGGAAAAACAGGAACTGCTCGAAACCCTGAACCCGGCAGACCGCCTGACCAAACTTCTCAACATTCTCAAGTCAGAGATGGAAGTTCTTAAAATCGAAAAACGCGTTCATGGCAGGGTGCGAAAACAAATGGAACGCAGTCAGAAAGAGTTTTATCTCAACGAGCAGATCAAGGCTATCCAGAAAGAATTGGGCAAACGTGATGAGTTCAAAACCGACATAGCTGAACTCAAGCAAAAAATCAAGAAAGCAAAAATGCCCAAAGAGATTAATGAAAAAGCCACTAAGGAATTAAAACGGCTGGAACTCATGCAACCCATGTCTGCAGAGGCTACTGTTGCGCGAACCTATATCGAATGGCTTGCCGACCTGCCCTGGAAAAAAGGCGCCGGAGCGGAAAAAATAAAAATCTCTGAAGCCCAGAAAATCCTGGACGAAGACCATTACGGTTTAGAAAAAGTCAAAGAGCGTATCACCGAACACCTTGCGGTGATGAAACTGGTCAAAAAAATAAGAGGTCCCATCCTTTGCCTTGTAGGGCCCCCGGGTGTCGGCAAAACTTCGTTGGGACAATCCATTGGCCGAGCCATGGGCAGAAAATTTATCCGCGTGTCCCTGGGCGGTATTCGGGATGAAGCAGAAATCCGCGGACACCGCAGAACCTATATTGGTGCTTTACCAGGAAAAATCATTCAAGGCATCAAAAAGGCTGGTGTCCACAACCCTGTTTTCATGCTCGATGAGATCGACAAAATGAATGCCGATTTTAGAGGAGACCCCTCCTCCGCTTTGCTGGAGGTTCTGGATCCGGAACAGAACTCCAATTTCAACGACCATTATCTGGAAGTCGATTACGACCTTTCCAATGTCCTTTTTATCTGTACCGCCAATGTCCTGCACTCCATTCCACA
>DODH01000102.1:2257-3387 GCA_003545625.1 Nitrospina sp. | reverse complement strand
TTGAACCGTTGCCGATGAAAAATGGGAAGTACGGATTCCGCCAGTATGCATGCCGATCAACTTTGAAATTTCTGTGTAGCTATGCCTGCCGGTACCCATCCCCAGCACTAGAGTTCCCAGCAAGGAAATATAAGGAATCATTTCATCCGGTACTGAGTGCGTATTGAATCCTATTTGGATGTAAGCGATATCATTGGTAAACAAATCGTGGAACAATATTTTTGAATCACCTTGATTTTTTATTTCCAAGGGATACTTCTCTATTTCTTTGGGCACATCCTGAATTTCCAGCGAGGGAAGCGCGGCAAGCGCCTCAGGGGAGTCTGGGGTCAATTGCAATTCCTGCAGTTTTTTGGTTTCCGCGATCAGGTTGTCAATCGCATCGGCAGACAGTTTCCCTTTAACCGTTTTTAAAATTTTTCTCTCCCGGGCTTCCAATTTCTTGCCCAGGCCCGGTTTAGGAACTGCCACCAAAATACTGCGATGGTTATTTTCAATCAGGTAACGACGAATCAAATCCTCAAAATATCCTTCGTGCATGCGTTTTTTGATTTTCCGCATTACCTTTTCAAACCTGAGATGAGTAAAAGGATTTTTGTCGTATAACCAGGAACCCAAGGCCTGAATGTTATAAACAATGCCTTTTGGGAATCCGCCAAAATTGGCTTCTCGAAGCCTGAAGTCTATGGAATTGACCGCGGAGCGGACCATATCCTCCTCTATTCCATTTTCCGCCAGGTCAAGTAGGGTCGAATCTATGAGTGCAAGAACTTTGTTTTCATGCTCGGGCTCTGTTCCTTTCAAACCCACGGCAAATATCGTATCCGCACGATTGTCATCGAAGCCTCCGCCAATGACTTCACTGCCGAGCTCAGAGGTGATGAGTGCTTTTCTTAAAGGAGAAGCGGAAGACCCCAGCAGGAGATGGCTCAGTATGCTGAACCCGAGACAATGTTCATGGTTGATGGCCTTATCCAGCTTGGTGCCGACCAGGACATAAGTCTTCTTCTCCAGCGACTCATGGCTGGAAATCGGGTAGGTCAGAGTTTTTCTTTTTGGTTTTCTGAAAGACCTCTGATGAGCGATGGAAGTGTTGACATCCATGCGCTCAAAATCCTGCAAATATTTTT
>DODH01000102.1:0-1868 GCA_003545625.1 Nitrospina sp. | reverse complement strand
GGATGATAATGCTTTTTATGAAAATCCTTGAAGTCGGCGTACGTCAGGTCGGGAATACATTTAGGGTCTCCCCCCGATTCATATCCGTATGGAGTGGAAGGGAAAAGGGAATGAGCCAATTGGCGGTCAATACAACTTTCCGGACTGGAGAACTCGCCTTTCATCTCATTCAACACCACCCCTTTATAAACAATTTTATCTTCCGGGGTGTTCAGTTCATAATGCCAGCCTTCCTGCTTGAAGGTTTCCTCTGAAATATTGGGATAAAAAACCGCATCCAGATAGACATTCATGAGGTTGAAAAAATCTTTCCGGTTCCTGCTGGCAACGGGATACATAGTCTTATCAGGAAAGGTCATCGCATTGAGAAAAGTCTGCAAACTGCCTTTCATGAGTTCCACAAAGGGTTCCTTGACCGGAAAATTTTTAGAGCCACATAATACGCTGTGCTCAAGAATATGGGCTATCCCCGTATCATTTTCAGGTGGAGTCCTGAACGTAGCGCTGAACACCTTGTTGTCATCATCATTTTCAAGAACCAGTAATTCAGCGCCGGTAACATCATGTTCAAAAAAAAGGCCAAGAGATTTAAGTTCGGTAATCTCCTCCTTTTGGGTCAACCTGAATCCGCTATAACTTTTGTTGAGTTCAAATCCCATAAAATCTCCACTCCAATTCAAAATGATTCTCTTCACCAGCGTAACGCTGGACCCAGCTAGCAATATCTTTGTTTTGCGGGCAAACGTTTACTCGGCCCAACGAGCTATTGCAAGTCGGCCCCATGCCTAGTGGGCAAATTATTAGATGCCGGAAATCCGGAAACGGTCTGGAACACACCCCATTATTTGGCCTTGATATCCAGGCCTATGGGGCAGTGGTCCGAGCCCATAACATTGGGTTGAATAAAAGAGTCTTTAACCTTTGCCATGAGATTTTCTGTGACAAAAAAATAATCAATGCGCCAACCAATATTTTTGGCCCGCACGTTAAACCGGTAGCTCCACCAGGTGTACTGATCCGGCTCCGGGTGAAACACCCTGAAACTGTCGACATACCCATGCGAAACGAATTTATCGACCCAAGCCCTCTCTTCCGGTAAAAAGCCCGAGTTTTTTGCATTGGCTTTTGGGTTTTTCAAGTCAATGGCCTTGTGGGCGGTATTCACATCTCCGGTAATTACCAACTCTCTCCCCTCCACCCGCAATTGCTCACAATGATCCAGAAACGCGTCATAAAATTCCATTTTGTATTCCAGTCTCTCCGAACCACTGGTGCCGTTGGGGAAATACACATTTAAAAGGTCGAAATCTTTAAACTCGATTCTAATAACACGCCCTTCTATATCGAACCGCTCGATCCCTATCCCCAAATGAACCGATTTCGGTTTCTTTTTAGTAAAAACAGCCACGCCGCTGTATCCCTTGCGCTGAGCTGGATTCCAAGTGGCGTAGTATCCTTCTGGATTCAATATAGACTCATCAAGGTCTTCGGTTCGTGCTTTAATCTCCTGCAGGCACACAACATCCGGAGCCTCAGAATTCAACCAGTCAAAAAATCCTTTTTTGACAACAGCACGCAGTCCATTGACGTTCCAACTTAAAATTCGCATATAGTTTTATAAGTTCAAGAGTTTTCTCCGAGTGTTTATCTTAAGAATTCTTATGTCCATATTCCGACTTCGTAAAGCTAGTCAGTATAAACAAATCAGGGGAATATCTATCGAAAAAAATCTATACCCAGTTTATAGGATAAATAAGAGTTGCCTATTGGGTCCAGCATTACGCTGACCACTGACTGAGGTAAAAAGCCGCAAGGTATGCTAAAAACCCCAGCCAAAGATTTCTGCACAGGCTTTGGTAATGTCTGAA
>DODH01000103.1:2551-4921 GCA_003545625.1 Nitrospina sp. | reverse complement strand
GATGTTGCCAATGAGAAGCATATTCATGCGACCGCCATCCAGTTTGAAGGTGCTGACAAGATGACCCAGACATGGACCAGTTTCGCGGGGGGTAAACAAG
The DNA here is from genome assembly GCA_003545625.1 of Nitrospina sp. Next base: position 4,821 of record DODH01000103.1, on the reverse strand, counting down.
ATATGGTTGTGGAAATGACCTTCAACCGGGTGAAATGATAAGTTGAAATAGTATGCGGGTAGAAGGCAGGGGGTTTAAGGAGGGTTAGATTTTGCCAGGGTCCTGGCGCTCTTTTTCCCTGATCAAGAGAAGCATCCCCTTTACTTGCTGTCTGGCATGTTCTAATTCTTTGGCCAGTTGCCAGATTTGCGAGACACAATCTGCGTAAGGTTGCGTTCCCTCTATATTCCCGGATTCGGCACACTCGGGGCCATACATTTTATTTGCTTCGGAACCATTTTGTGCCAGCCGTAACCCGGAGCACCCGGATAACAGGAGAAAAATCCCGAAAACGATACAACTTATTTTCATAAATAAAGTTTTCCCTTTTTCAGAGGTAGAACTCCCCCCGAACGTTCATTACGTTCACTTGAAATATGCACTCAATTGCCTAAGCGGTCAATCCCACATTCGGGGGTTTTAACTATTCCAAAACTCCAAACCATGATGGGATTTAGGGTGGACCTGCCCTACCTGTAGTCATACCAATTTTGACCCTTTATAACCGGCAAGGTATACTGTTAAGCAATTATTTTAAAAAACATTCTGGGGTTTTAAGCTATGAAACGCCTCAAAACTTTCATGATCGTCCAGATCGTGATGATTGCGCCTTTTCTGTTGAATCCTGCGCAGGCTGACAACTCAAAAGCCTGCTACGATCTGTTTCGGCCCGTTGAAAAGCAGTCTCTAAAGATTAAAGACAATGGCGGGATATGGGAATTATTTGAGAATGGCGCGTCTTTACGCAAACATTCCATAGTTGGACTTCATCTCGACTCTAAAATAACCTCTCTCATAGATACGATTAACTACCTGTGTGAATACCAGGAGGGTCTGCCCATGACCGAGGTGACTCATCAAGTCGTTCCCATGATGAGAAAAATTGGGCGGGAGGATTTTATTGCACATTATTTAGCTCTTAATCATTCCATTGAGGTGATTGAAGTTTGGGCAAAATATGCTGAATATTTTGAAGCGAATCACAAACGCAAATTGGATTTCAACCAGACGAAGAATACCCTTGCCGAGGCGCAAAAATTTTTTGAGCGCTATTTGACACTGGCCCAACTTGTTGGCTCGGTTAATGAAAAAGAAGTACGTATAAAATCCTTAGGCTTGTTAGTACCTCTTCAAAGTGTCGAAGGAATTGCTGAAGGAGGTAAAGCTCTTACTGAGGATATCAAGCAGTTCATCGCTATGGACCCCCTTTTAAAGCAGGCCAATCTTGAAAATGCAGAGATTCCTTACGCGCCTTACCTGACTGGAAGTGGAGAATAAATGTGAAGCAACAAGCTCCGGTGGTGTTTTACTTCAGTGTCACGCTGGCGCAGGGCCGTCCCCGCTAGAGGGCTCGCTGTCCGCAGGGCCATCTTCCAAGGCATTACCACCCCAATCTTCTTCGGTAAAGCGACCGGTCATGGTGTGCAGGTCTTTTTTGTTGCGTTGGACCTTTTTCAGGAGCATGCGGGTTTCTTCATCCGGGAACAGGTCGTTGAGGTCGCTCTCTTCTTCCGGAAAAACTTCGTTGAGGTCAATTTCATGCTCTGGAAACGGCAGTTCGTTTTGTGGGGCGTATATCTTTTCACCAGCAACTTCAACTTTGTTGTCTAAAGATTCCGGTTCTGGCGTGGGTGGGGTTTGTCCGGTGGTTTCGTTCATACTCAGGTCTCCAGAAGAATTCTGAACCGCATTTTACTTAAAATTACTGATTTAATCAAACACCCTCACCCTCCGAAGTTAAGCCGAGAGGAAATTTGTCAGAAGAAAAACGATATTGCTAGTTGAGTCCAGCGAGTTATGTTCATTCATTAGATTTCATGCCCCAGTTATATCCTCTTCATTAAACTTCATGCCCCGCATGGGGTAGAATGGGGTATCACGCTGGTTAGTAGCGGGCAAGCCAGATACCGAGGAACAAGGCGATGACCAGCATCCACAGGGTCATGCGGCTCAAGCCGATCATTTTTTTGAGGTTTTTGGACACCAGGCTTTTGTTGCCCGGATTCAAGTCGAGGTCCGAGATCTGGATTCTTAACGAGAAGGTCACATACATACTGGCGAAAAATGCTGCCGCCACGAAAAACATCTTGATGCCGAACAGGTTGTAGTAACCGGGTTTGAGGCCAACCTGTGCCGAATAGTTTTCCAGCAAAAAATAAACTCCTGATCCGATGAGAATGAGAATGCAGGCGAACGTAGTAGGTGCCAAAAGGTCGAGGATTTTATAGGAC
>DODH01000103.1:0-2327 GCA_003545625.1 Nitrospina sp. | reverse complement strand
CCAACCTGTGCCGAATAGTTTTCCAGCAAAAAATAAACTCCTGATCCGATGAGGATGAGAAGGCAGGCGAACGTAGTAGGTGCCAAAAGGTCGAGGATTTTATAGGACGGAGAGTTTTCATCCCGTTCACCCTGGTTTTTCTCAACCACTGGCAGATAGACCAGCAGGCAATAGATGAGACTACCCAGCGCCACCCCTGCCGCCGACAGGTGTATGAAAATGATAATGATATTTGTCATGGAGAGGACGTTTAGCGGTGTTCCAGATAATGGATGAGTAGGCGCACTCCATATCCGGACGCGCCTTTTGTGGTATAGGGTTTATCGTACCCCCATGCGGTGCCGGCGATGTCGATATGGGTCCAGGGCTGGTCGCCAGCGAAAGGTTTGAGGAACGCGGCACCGGTGATGGTGCCTGCCCCGACTCCGGGAGAGGCGATATTTTTGAGATCGGCGATATCACTTTTAACGGCTGTTTCAAATTCTTCCCACAAGGGCAGTTCCCACACTCGTTCTCCGGTCGCCTCTCCGGCTTTTTTCAGGCGGTCGATCATGTTTGCGTTGTTGCCTATCACGGCGGCGGCCTGGTGTCCCAGCGCCATGAGCACGGCTCCTGTCAAGGTAGCCAGATCGATCACTTCTTTCGGTTTATAGCGTTGGGCATAGGTCAGCGCATCGGCGAGAACCAGCCTGCCTTCGGCATCGGTATTGAGCACCTCTATTGTTTTGCCGGACATGCTTTTCAAAATGTCTCCCGGCTTGATGGCAGAACCGCCGGGCATATTTTCTGCCGCAGGAACGATGCCAATAACGTTGACGGGTAGTTTCAGACTGGAGATGGCTTGCAGCGTTGCCAATGTTGTTGCGGCACCGGACATATCCATCTTCATCTCGTCCATTTTGGCGCCTGGTTTGAGCGAAATGCCGCCGGTGTCAAAGGTGACGCCTTTGCCGACTATCACGGTCGGGGCTTTCTTTTTGGAGGTGCCGTAATATTCCAGCACGATCAGGGCTGGAGGTTCATGACTGCCGCGGGATACACCGAGCAGGGCGCCCATGCCGAGTTTTTCCATGTCCTTTTTGACCAGCACCTTGCAGGCGATTTTATTTTTACGCGCCATTTTTTTTGCATGCTCGGCCAGAAAGGTGGGCGTGGCGGTGTTACCAGGATGCGATATTAAGTCCCTTGCCGAATGCACGGCGCTGACAATTTTTTCTGCACGGGCGATGAATTTTTCCACCGTTGCCTGCCGCGATTTCGTAGCGGGAATAAGGGTCAACTGCCCGACCCTACTTGGCGGATCGTCTTTTTCATCGGTGGATTTATAGTTGTCAAAATGATAAAGCGCGAGACCTGCTCCTTCGGCAACGGCTCCTGCGAGCTCACCATAGAGCCCTCCTTTTCCTTTAGCGATCTGGTCGAAACAGCTCTCGTTTAAAAAAACCGAAACAGACTTAAAATTGGATTTTTCCGCCAGTTTTGCCGCGGTTCCCGAAGCCTGGCAGATTTTTTCTGCTGTCACCTCTTTGGCTTTGCCCACCCCAACCAGAAGCAGGTTGTCTGCCTTCAGACAGCCGGTGCTGTTGAGCAAAAGGTTTTGGTTGGGTTTTCCCGTGAAGCGTTTATTTGCAAAGGCCGTAGTTATTGCGCCGTTGAGGGCGGCGTCCAGGGTCTGGACGATTCCACTCGGTTTTTTTTCCTCCGGGCAGGGGAGAATCAGGCATTCTGTTTTATGTTCAAGGGGCTTATCGGATTTCTGCTTTATTTTTATCATAGGGCTTTTTTTAATAATTAGAGGTTGTTAGGGTTCGAGGGGCTTGCGTCATTTAGATTAGAGTTTATATTTATGATCTACCGCAATCAACCTCAATTTTATGAATGGGGGGCCGTATGAACAAAACAAAGAACTGTTTTCTTTTTTGGCTGATGGCAATTGGTCTGGTGGTGGGGGCTATTGGGGTCGCTAGCCCGACGCAGGCGGAAACAATTACTGAGTACCTGACACCGACTTCCGAGAGCAGTCCGGCAGGGCTGGATTTCGATTCAAAGGGCAACCTCTGGTTTGCAGAGGTCAATGGCAACAAGATCGGGAAATTAACGCCGAGCAAGGTGAAACCAGGGACGTCTGACGGAATCGTTGAGTATGAGCTCCCTCATGCCAACAGCAAACCGCAATATCTTATGGTTTCCCGTGACGATATTGTCTGGTTCAGCGAAATGGGCGGTAACCGCATCGGACGGCTGGACCCGGCCACCGGAATACTAAGAGAATACGATATTCCTACCCCTAATAGTGAACCGCACCACTTATTTGAATCGCGAGACAG
>DODH01000046.1 GCA_003545625.1 Nitrospina sp. | reverse complement strand
CTCCCATAATATCCGGGTCAGCATGGTCTGCACTTCGTTTCCTACCCCACCCAGCATACGGGAAAGCTGGCTGGCTTCTACCAGGCCATCCAAAGAAGTGATAGCGAGCAATCGCTGATACCCGGCTTTTGAAATTTCATCGCGGATGAATAATCCGTCCGGGGAAGGCTCGGGTTGCAGGTCTTCTTCCACACGATGGTGGAGGGACTTGCTTACTTGGAGATCGCCGGAATTGCTCTGGACACTATTTCCCTCCTCCCAATCCTGCCAGGCATTTTCAATTTTCAACCGTAGCGAAAACAGAAAACTGGAATCTTCATTGACATAATTTTCCAACCCGTCATACCAAAATAGCTTTAAACGGTTGATGCGGTAAAGGATCCTTTGCAAAAACAAATGGGCCTGGGGACACTCATTTTCAAATGCCTCCGCCAAAGACGCTTCCAGTTCCGCTGTAAAACCCGGATTTTCAGCAATGACCTGGTCCAGCTTTTCCAAACCCATCAGTCTTATGAACTCGTCCTCCAACTCCTGATAGGAAAAATCAAGGGATGGTAAATCTGTTGGCGAATTAAAACGCATGACGTCCAGTATAAAAGGTTGGAATTAGGGCCGGTTTATTTCACTGCAAACCAAAACCCGATAAATATGATGTAAAAAGCAGTTAAGAAAAGTACTATAACAAACACAATTAACAGGGTCAAATCCACTGAGCATTAAAAGGAGACTCACTCTTGTTTGAAACCAAAGTTCTACACACTGAGCCAACATCATCTTCTCATGAAGAACAGTTCGCAAACACGGTTCACAAGGGTCTTTCCCTCAGGAACAAGCGTTTGCCATCCTGGCTGATCTTTGATAACGCGGGAAGTGAGATTTTCAAGGAAATAACGGAACTCGTAGAGTATCTTCCCGCCGTATGTGAATTTGAAATCATTCGCAAGTATAAAAATAACATTGCAGAACTCATCACCGGCGACACATTCAACCTTATCGAACTGGGCTCAGGCGATGGGTGCAAGACCCGGATTCTTATTGAGCGTTTGCTGGATAGAAAATTTAGCTTTCACTATTTTCCTGTTGATATTTCCAGCGGAGCTGTTAAAAATCTGGTTCGATTATTGCAAATTGATCATCAGAATACTCCCCTGAAGGTCACCGGATTGATCGGAGATTATTTTGCAGGTCTCACTACCATTGTCCAGGATAGCCCGAAAAAAAACCTGGTACTCTTTCTAGGTGTCACGTTGAATAATATGGAACCGGACGCCAGCCGGATTTTCCTTAAAACTTTAAACAAGTCTCTGAGGCCAAAAGATTATTTGCTGATTGGGTTTGACCTCATGAAAAACCCCAAACTGCTTTATTCCGCCTACAACCATCCGCTTTTTGAAAAATTCAACCTGCATCTTCTGGACCGCATTAACCAAGTACTCGGAGCAGATTTTAATAAAGATTATTTTGTACAACAGGGTCAGTACAATCCAAATACCCGCGCTGTAGAAAGCTATCTGTACAGCACACGAAACCAGACCGTACACATCAAGACTTTAAACAAAGACTACTATTTCAAGGTATGGGAAACTCTGCAGACGGAACAATCTTTTAAATACACGCTTGAAGAAATAGAAAATCTGGCGTTCGAAAACGGGTTTGAAGTCGTGGAGCACTTATTCGACTCACGAAAATATTTTGTGGATTCTATCTGGAAGGTAGCCGAATAAAACGGTCTTACTCGCCGTGCACAAACAACATGCAAACTCTATGAACCCTGGTTTTTATTTTTTATCCGGCGGAGGATTGAGTTTTTCCAGTTCATATTTTTTGATCAGGTCTTGCAGTTTTTTATTAAACGCTTCCGACTGGGTATACTCCCTGCCCCATTCATTGCCAATCAGCCCTGCTTCCCGGCTGATCTGGGGCATCTTTTCTTTCCATTCATTCCAAAAGGGAGTCTCAAACATGGTGATGAGTTTTTTTACCGTCTCGTGCGACATATGTTTGTCATAAACCGGAAGCACCCGGTCTATCAAATCATCCATTTCCTTCTTTCCGATCAATTGACTGAATTCTCCCCAGAACGCATCGGGAACTTTAGCAAAGGGCGCAGTCACCATCATGGAAACATTGTTCAGGAGGGATTCCTGCATATAGCTCAACCGGTCCAAAATACCGGAAACTTTAAGCAGTTTCCTGATGTCCTCGGTCTTTTCCGTTTCTGAATAAACCGGATTGACAGATCCGCATAACAGGACAAGCAAAAATACGGTTGTTATTTTCCTCATATCAAACAATCTCATTCAACCCTCAGCTTTGCCTGTTCCTTCGTAGTGCGGAAATTGCGGCCAGCGAACCGGCATGAGGCAACTCATAGTCCTTGCCGGTAAAACTTTCATTTCTAATTTTGATCACAACCTGCCACATTTGATCCTCTATCAGGTAACTGACATCAAAACCCATATCCAGGTTTACAAAATAGGTGGCCACGTGCTCGAAAAAAGCATTATGGTCCGTCGAGAACTTGGAAATACTGACGGCTGGATATTTTCCATCTCCTTCTTCTAAAAGTAGCTTTGCGCTCAACTCATTGCCAGACCAGTGCTTCCAACCCATATGCATAACCATGAGCAAATCCATTTCCGGCCCCGATTCTTTCGGCACGGGTAGTTTGAGAAAATCATTTTCGGACATGGGGAACCCTCCAGATTCAAAAAACACAGACTATCACGGACACGTACTGCTGGCACCTGATTTTTTGGACTTCGCACCTTGACGAAACCCAAAACAGCAATTAGCCTAGGTCCCTTGAATCAATTTTTTCTCTATTAAGGCCTCTATATGAGCTCAGAAAAATCCAGAGCGGAAAACTCAAAAAAAGCCCTACAAAAAGCAGACTTTACAGGAGCTGATTTAAAGGAAGCGGATCTGAGTTCAGGGGTTCTGATTGAAGCGTGTTTAAAAAATGCGGACCTTACCGAGGCCGACCTCAGTGAAGCCGATATCAGTTCTGCCAACTTTGAGGGAGCCCGGCTCCACCGAACCCTTCTATACCGGTCTCGTGGCCGAAACACTAACTTCTCACGAGCTATCCTGACTCAGGCCAATTTGGTTGAGGCTAATTTGGTTTCTGCAAACTTTGGCCATGCTAACCTGAGCGAGTCGGATATGGAAGGAGTGGATTTGAAAAACGCCCAATTAAAAAACGCTAACCTCATCGACACCAATATGACAGGAGCTTATTTATCCAACGCCGATCTTTCGGGTGCTGATTTTACTAACTCTGACCTCATTGCCGCTGATCTATCAGACTCCGACCTCACCGGCGCCAATTTCGAAAATGCTTATTTGAACCACGCTGATCTTTCAGGAGCAAACCTCCAGAAAGCTAGAAATCTCACACCGGACCAAATAGAAACCACATTCATCAATAGGGAAACCCTTTTCCCCGATACCATACCCATCGTATGGATTTCAGATACGGAATACGAGTTCGGAAGCAGATAGGGTCACTTGTCTTTTATTCTCTCCCACACTTCCTGAGCCCGTTCCAATTGCTTGAGGTCGTCGATTTCGGCCCAATCCAATCCATCCATCCTTAAAAAATGAAGTGGATGTTCGCTTGCGATCCGAACGAGGCAGTCCATGTCGTAACTGAGTTTGGGGTTTGAGTCCGACAAGGTAATTTGCTGTAGCCTGCTATACAGTTGCTTTGAAATTTTGGCGATCCCGATATATTCCCCGACAGGATCCTTGACTTGGATCCGGTCTTTTGAGATCTGGGCCACGCGGTTTTCAACGGCTCCCACATAAACCTCGTCCCCCCCATTCGTTGTTCCCGACAATAAAAGGCAATCGCTGTAAGGCACGTTTAAAATACTGGTGATCGCTCCCGGATCAAAAATCAAATCCGATTCCAGCAGAATAAAATCCGCATCGACAAAATCCCGGGCGCAGCAGAGGGAGTACATGGTGCCGGTGTCTGCAAATTTTGTATTTTCAATGGTTCTGATTTCGGGATATGTCGCCTTCAAGCTCTCATAATACCCGCCCTTGTGCCCGGTAACGATCATGATTTCCTTGATACCACACGAGATCAAGGCTCTTAGTGAATGTTCAATGATGGGACTCCCGCCAAGACGGATGAAACCCTTGGGGATTTCCTCGCCCATCTCTTTCATTCTCAATCCCATTCCTGCGGCGAGAATGACCGCCTTAGTGATACGACTCATATGATTTTATTTTAGGGTATCAAGCCGATTTTCAGATTGGGTTCCTGACCGGATTCCAAATAGGTAATCGCCCGGTCCAATTGCATATGACTGCCGAAAAGAACAAGAATATCTCCGGACAGGACAGCAAATTCGGCCTCTGGGTTGGGATGGGGCTTGTTTTTTCGCACCACCGCGATGACAACAGCTCCCGTTCGCTCGGTAACATTCATATCCCCCAGTACTTTTTCACGCGCCCAGCTGTTTTCCAAAACCAGATATGACTCGGTGAGGGTGGCCGTGAGATAGGTGGAAAACTTTTTCAAGCTCTCGGTGTTTAAAGACAACCCCCGGAACATACTATACCCTTCCAGTCGGATCAACTCTACCTGCTGCTCAATGATGTTATTGGGAATACGGTAGTCGCGCAACACCCGTGAAAAGATTTCTATGGAAGTTTCAAATTCTTCCGGGATAACTTCATCCGCCCCCGCAGTTTTAAGTTCATCAACCTGGGCGGTCAGCCGGGTTCGCACCATGATCTTAACTTGAGGATTTATCTTGCGGGCAAGACGCACCGCTTTTTCCGTAACCGCATAATCCGGGATCGAAAATACGATCATGCGTGCCTCCTGCAGACCCACCCGGCTTAAAGTTTCTTCCTGAGCGCAATCGCCATAATGAGTATTAATCCCTTCCGTCAAAGCGCGCTTCACCTGCTCACCATCCAGATCCAGGACCAGGAAAGGAATCTGTGTTTCAAGCAGTACTTGGGCAAGCGTTCTGCCCCCAAGGCTGTACCCCACTATGATGACATGGCCTTCAAGCGCCTGTTTCTGGCTCGAATCGGCTTCTTCGGATTTCCACTTGGAAAATATTCTGATGGAAAGTGCCGTGGATGCCTGGATCAACAGGGGCGCAAAAAGCATGGAAAGAATCGAAACAATAAGCAAAACCTGGTATTGATGGGAATCGAACAACCCCTGGTCCAATGCCATCGCAGAAAGGATCAAGGAAAACTCTCCCACTTGCGCCAATCGCATCCCCACCACAAAAGAAATCCGCAAAGGAACCTTAACGAGCAAACAGGCCAGCCCTGCCAGCCCTCCTTTAACCAGAATCACCAAGGCAGAAAGTGCCAGGCAGACCCAAACTGAGTCCACAAACACCTGCGTTTGCAAAAGCATGCCGACCGAAATAAAGAAGATACTGCTGAAATAATCCCGCAGTGGAAGAATATCGAGAATGATCTGGTGATTGTACTCGGACTCCGAAATAATCATTCCGGCAATCAAGGCTCCCATAGCAAGGGTCAAACCCATTTTCTGCGATGCCCATCCGGTAGCAAGAATGATAAAAAGCACGGATAACGTAAGGTGTTCCTTATTGCCAAAACGCGCAACCCATACCAAAGCTTTTGGAACGATCAACCGGGATAGAAAAAAAATCGCGATCACTGCTGTCAGCGATTTGACCATTGCAAATATAAAATCAGTAGCGGAGGTAGCCTCAGACTGCGCAAGAAGTGGCAGAAGAAGCATGATAGGAACCACACATAAATCCTGAAAGAGGAGGGTGCCGATACAAAGCTTTCCGTGCAACGTATCAATTTCGGCGCGATCAGTAATCATTTTCATGACGATCGCTGTACTGCTCAAAGCAACGATCAGCCCCAAAGCAATGCTCTGGTTTTGCTGAAACCCCATCTCATTGAAAACGAACCAGACGAAAGCCGTTGTTAAGCTCAGTTGCAGACCACCAACTCCCAAAACCGTAACCAAATTTTTGAGCAGGCGTCCAAGAGAAAACTCCAAACCAATCACAAACAGAAGCAGGATCACTCCTATTTCGGCCAGTTCCTTAACTGAATGGACATCGGAGATCAGTTTCAATCCATACGGCCCGATCAAGACTCCAGCAATGAGGTAACCCATGACCGAGGGCAGTTTAATTTTATGGAAAAAAAGGTTGATCGGAAGGGAAACCAGAAGCAATACGGCTAAATCTTCAATCAAATGAACCATAAATTCGCCAGAGTATTTGAAGTAATACCGCCCACTAGCCTGCGTATTGCATAAGAGGAGGATGTAAATCACCCCAGCTACCTCATTCTACCCCATGCGGGGCATGAAGGCTGAGGA
>DODH01000028.1 GCA_003545625.1 Nitrospina sp. | reverse complement strand
AAATGGAGGACGGGGGAAATTGGGACAATCAATCTCTTAAGGCCTTGACAGGTCGTATCGCTGTTAAAAATGGTATTCCTGAAGGGCTATTGCAAAAATTGATTCAAACGGAATCAGCTTTCGATCCGCAGGCAAAAAGTTCGCGCGGTGCGATGGGCTTGGGCCAGATCATGCCGGCAACTGCAAAAGAACTGGGGCTTGTTATTGGCGATGAAAAAACTCCGGGTTCTGTCTGGCATCCCGAATCGAACTTAGACGCATCGGCGCGTTATTTGAAAAAGCTTTACGATAAATACCAAAAAGAAGGAATCACTGAGAAGGAGGCATGGAATTTTGCGGCGGGTGCTTACAATGCTGGCATGGGTAATATTGCCCGGGCTATCAAGAAGATTTCCCATGAGTCCGTCAAAACCTGGGATCAAGTGGCCCAGGTGCTTCCGCAAGTTACTGGAAAATATTCTCAGGAAACCATTCGCTATGTGAATCGCTTGCGGGCTTAATGTGCTTTAGGTGATCTCTTAATCACTTCTTCTGCTTTTTTTATTATCTTTTCTTCCCAGTTAAAAATAAAACGCTTCCTGTCTGCTACTGTTGAGTTGCGGAAAATTTCCAGTTTCTCGTTGGAGTGGAGAACCCCATTGATCATTGCGGTCAGGGTTTCTGCTTGATTTACGGGGAAACGTTGCTCCGGACGGGAAATGATTTCTCTATTCTCTGAGATATCACTGACGAGGCAGGGAAGACCACATGCCATTGCTTCCAGAATGGAGTTGGAAAGTCCTTCAAGATGGGAGGGAAATACAAACAGGTCGCAACCGGGTAGAATATCTAGAACATCCTCTCGCCAGCCAGTAAATATAACTTTCAACTCAAGTTGTTTTGCCAGGACCTGTAACGAATGTAGCAAAGGGCCTTGCCCAATTAAAATTAATACAACTTTATTTGATTCGACTTTTGCAACAGCCTTGAGAAAACAATGCAGGTTTTTCCTGGGAATCAGCAAGCCGGTTGTGACCACTAAGAAAGAATCTTCTTGCAGCTCGAATTCTTTTAATACCCATTTTCTTTGTTCAGCCTTGTCAATATTTAGCTCGTTAATGTTGTTGTAAAGGATTTGGATATCCTTTTTCGTGTTTCCGAGTTTAGCCAGTTCAACTTTAATAGATTCGGAATTTGCCACCAGCGAATCAGATATGGCGACGCCTGCTTTTTCCATAAGGCGTTCTATCATGAAAATAATTTGTGAACGGCCAAATGAAAATTCTTTTTTCTCCTTCAGTGTTCGAATAAATGTAAGAAGAGGAGCTCCAGTTACCCATTTTGCCGGTGCGCACAGGCATGCATAGGTCAGGGAGAAGATCGATAGCAATTGTACTTTTTCCCTGTACGCTATCCAGGCAGTAAACCAGGGAGCCAACGCAAAAAAATAGATCCAGAAAAATAAAGTATCGTGATTTTTGAATGGGGTGGTGAGGATATGGGGAGTTAAGTTCTTATGTTTATAGGGAAACGGTTCCACCGCAATATAATGAACTTTCCATCCCTGTTCCAGATAAGCATGGATTTTCATTTGCAGCCTTTTGCAAAACCCGCCGGGCTTATGTTTATAGTAAACTGTAAGGATACGGGTTTCCGTTGGCATTTTTTTTAAACTCGAGGAACGAAATTGCTGATATATAGATAGTAGTTTTTCTGCAAAGCTTGGTAGCCTGATCCTTCAATGCTATATTTTTCAGGAATCGAATGTCAACAAACAACATAAACCAACTACCCGGCCCCAAAATAACAATCCTGACCACATCTTTCCCCCGTTTTGAAGGGGATAATGCAGGAAGATTTGTCTATAATTTTGCGCGGGAGTTAAGTTCCATACGGGTCATTGCACCGCACGATTCGGCAGTCGTTAAGGACCTGCATCCATTTCCTGCTGAGCACTTCAGATATTTTTTCCCTGAGTCATTTCAATCTCTTGCCTATGGAGCGGGAATGGCCAGTCGTATCAAAAGTAACTTTCTTCGTATATTTCAATTACCTTTTTTATTAGGCTCATTTTTTTTGTCGGCGTTGAAAAGTGCAGGTCAAACTCAGGTTCTCCACGCTTATTGGACTCTTGCCGGACTGGTTGCCATCACTGTAAAATTTTTTACGGCAATACCCGTTGTTATCAACTTATGGGGATCGGACATATTATTTACAAAGCTTCCCATTATATGGTATTTACTCTGCAAAATTCTCAATCGGGCCGATGTAATCATATGCGAAAGCCAGCATTTTGCCGACCAACTCATTGCAAAAGGAATTTCCAGACAGTTAATCACGGTTCTTCCTAACGGAATCGATCTGGAACAATTTAAGCCGCTCGATAAAATGACTCTGCGAAAACAATTGGGGTTACCGATAGATCGGCCCATAATATTAGCGGTAGGAAATCTTTCTGAAAGAAAAGGGCATAAATATCTTTTAGCCGCTTTGCCAAAAATACTGCAATCCTACGGTCCTGTTCTGGTGGTAATAGTCGGAGAAGGCGAATTCAGATCTGCCATAGAATTAATGATCACAAATCTGAACCCTTATGTCCATCTGGCAGGTTTTCAAAAGGGGGAAACGATTCCACATTGGCTCAATGCTGCAGATATTTTTGTCTTGCCTAGTTTACTTGAAGGGACACCCAACATTCTCTTGGAAGCAATGGCTTGCCAATTGCCAGTGGTTGCAACAGCTGTCGGGGGAATTGGATGTGTCATAGAAGACGGGCGAAACGGGCTTATCATTCCACCCAGGTCTGATACCCATCTTGCAGAAGCCGTGATCACGTTACTTCAAGATTCTGCCTTGCGCGAACGTTTGAGTATTAATGCCAGAAATACCGTTTGCTCTCAATATGGTAGCTGGAAGCAACAGTCAGCTAAGCTTGAAAATATCTATTCCAAAATCCTTGAGCCGAGACAACGTTTGCCAGTGTAGGCTCCGCCTAGGCCTGGTGGTTTAAAGTTTGACAATGAGGGATTTTGACAGCAACAGGTTTTTAAATTGTGCTTTTTTCCGCAGATTATCCAAAACTCCTGGTTTTGCCCCTGATTTGGAAGGCGATTGTTTCTTTTTCTCAAACTTTTCCTTCAAATACGTAAGGACGATATCTTTTCCTTTTTCCGGGATATCAAACATGCTGAGCCTCCGCTTTAGCCGGGAACCGGGCCGTTTGGTTGATAGAGAACGGGCCTGGAAACACTTTAATATTGGTGTGAAGTTATGTCTCCATTATCCATATATCTCTTTATTTATCAATAGGTTATAGGAGATCTTGGGGTTTGAATGAGCGAGGTATTCTTCAGTGAAGTTTCCTTAAACCCAGGGTTTCTCTGAACAGATGAGTGATTACAAAAAGTAGGTTTTCCTTTTTTTCGACCAGTCGGCGGAGGGTATAAGGCAACCAGGCCTTTCCATAGGGGGTATAGATTCTTACCCGATATCCTTTTTCTTTAAGTATTTTCTGCAGGTCCCGCCGGACTCCATACAACATTTCGAAATAAAAGGATTCCGGCTCAATCTTTTCCTGGGTTATGAAATCCAGAAGTTTCACTAGCAGGTTTTCATCATGGGTCGCGATTGAAGGCTGATGACCTTCTTTCAGTAATTGATAGGCAAGTTTCAAAAAGTTTGCTCTTATTTCATCCATGGATTGCAAGGCAATATCGGTGGGCTCTTTATAAGCTCCTTTGCATAGCCTCAAGGAGATTCCGTTTTCAATGAAACGGCGAACATCATCTTCTGAGCGGAGCAGGTAAGCCTGAATGGCTTGGCCAATATGAGGATGAGTGCGGTGCACCTCTTCACAAATTTCGAGGGTGTGCTGAGTATGGGCGGAACCTTCCATATCCAAACGGATTGTATGATTGCCCATTGCCTGTGCCAATTGTTTTAGATTATCTGTGCAGAATTTCCTGTCAATATCCAAGCCCAACTGGGAGAGCTTGATAGAAAAATCAAAGGAATGGTCAATACTGTCGAGCGACTCACATAACTTCAGATATTCAATTTTTGCGTCTTCCGCCTGCTGGCGAGTGGAAACGCTTTCTCCTAGAATATCAATGCTGGTAAAATAACCGGACTGCTGAATTTTGCGGATAGCGGGTACAGCTGTTTTGATGTCGGGCCCTGCTATGAAACGCTTGGCAAATGGGTAGAGGAATTTCATAAGGGACCTCTATTTATTAGGTAATCTTCTCTTGGGCAATTCGCAGGCCCTTATAAAATAAGGGCCGCTCATGGCCAACAGTAATTTTTAGAGATACCCATTACAACCGGATAAAAGGCATTTGCTCAATAGAAATATAAGCCCTCTCAACAAGGTTAACCAGTCTTCAATTCATAAATTATAATTGAGATGGGCGAAACTTTGCTTTTTGGGCATGGATTTTTATAAAATGCAATGGACCATTAATAGAGCTTCAGAAAGGAGAATATAATGAATTTAAGTTGTATTGTAACAGTTGGTCTTGCAGGTGTTGTTTGCGTCACACTGGTTTATTATTTTTTTACCGAGTGGAACGCAGATTAGCTTTTAGGACGGAGGAATATATGTCAGCCAGAAGTTCGCTGAAAAGATGGTCAAGGGTCTTAAAGGCGATTCGGACATGGCTCTTCATGAAAGCCTGTCTCCCAGGGAGTTGCAAATCTTTTGCATGATTGGATCGGGAAAGACCCTGACTGAAATTGCCAATGAACTCAGTTTGGGGGTTGGAACGGTGGGAACTTATAGGAGCCGGATTCTCGCAAAAACCACTTTGAAAAATAATGCGCAAATTACCAGCTATGCTTTCAAGAACAAACTTCTCCAGTAAGTATTCTTCGCTTAGTGCAATTTCTTTTTTATTTTTCTTTGGTGGATTTCAGATTATCTAGATTCAATCGGTTTGCGTTTTTTGTCAGATTTTCTTTTTTTAGCTTGGGTAGTTTTTTGAGTGCGGACTCCGCTTTTAATGCTGAAGATTTGCTTCCAATTTCCTGCCGGAATACCAGCTTTAGCGGACCTTTTCCACGAAGAAACTTTGACGCTTTTTTTCCTCCTTCCTGATGTTCCAAAAAACGCCGGGCAACATCCTGGCTGATTCCAGTGTAAAGGTGGCCATGGTTTGTCCTTACCATGTACAGGTGCCAGGGCAGGTTTTTTGAATCAGAAACGGTCATTCAAAGGCCATCGCTCTGGCTGAACAAGGTTCTGAAATCTTCATAACCTTCTTTGGTTAAATTTTCCACGGCAATGAACCGTAAAGACGCTGAGTTGATGCAGTATCTTAATCCTGTCGGCTTGGGG
>DODH01000265.1 GCA_003545625.1 Nitrospina sp. | reverse complement strand
GTGCCGGCAATGGCGGACATCAGTGCCGGAATAGTTAGATGCCAGACCCGGTCCATGGACCGGAGTAATAACGGGGCCTCCTCCATACCGAAGGTTTGCATCCCGATCACCGGAACATCGAAAGTTTTGACCATAAAAATGATGACTAAATAGGACAGAAAAAATCCGGGAATGGAGATCAAGGCATAGGAAAAAAACGTACTGGTCCGGTCAAATACCGAATCCCGGTTTAAGGCCGCTTTAATGCCAACAGGAAAAGCCAGAAACCAGGTGATCATTGTCCCGATCAGGAACAATGGCAGTGAGTTGAGAAATTTCTCCCAGATCTTGCCCATTACCGGCTGGTTATCCTTGAACGACTTGAGCTCACCGGTAAACAGGTCTTGCACCCAATATACATATTGGATATGCAACGGTTCATCCAGGTGGAACGCGGTACGGATGCGCTGAATGTCTTCCGGTTTCATTCTCGGATTAGAAGGGTCCACCAACGCCGGTTCCCCCGGTGCCAGGTGCACGATGGCGTGGGAAATGATGGAAATAAAAACCAGCAGGATGATTCTCTGCCAAATGTTTCGAAGAATAAAATTGATCACTCTTGCAACCCGTAAGAAGTT
Organism: Nitrospina sp.; assembly: GCA_003545625.1. The sequence goes on along the minus strand of DODH01000265.1, from coordinate 2,450 downwards.
ATAATGGCATCTCTATTTATTCGGTAATTTTCTCTGTAGCAACTCGCGGACCTTTTGGGCTACTATTCGTGCCCAAAATTCATAAGGGCCGCTTATGGCCAATAACAATTTTAGAGGTGCCCTAATCTCTGTCATGGACATTCTACAACTCAGCCATTACCTGGACAACCTTTTGGACGTCCCATCCATTACTGATTCGCCCAATGCCTTGAACGGACTGCAGGTACAAAACACCGGCGAAATAAAAAAAATAGGTCTGGCGGTAGATCTGTGCCAGGCCACCATTGATCTGGCCATCGAAAAAAATTGCCAGATGATGTTTGTGCATCATGGAATTTTCTGGGGCGGACTGCAACCACTTCGCGGGACCTTTTATGAAAAAATCTCTTCCATGCTAAGTGCCAACCTGGGGCTGTATTCGGCCCATATCCCCCTCGACCTGCATCCTGTATTGGGCAACAACCGGGCACTGGCTGATTTGATCGGACTGCAAAACCTGGAGCCGTTTGGCGAATATGGCGGAATTAAAATCGGGTTCAAAGGAACGATCAACAAAAAATCCGCTGAAACCCTGGCACAGGAACTGGCAGAGAAACTGGGTTCATCCGTCAAATTGATCGGTGAGGGAGAGATCGAATCAGTGGGTCTGGTAACCGGTGGAGCGGCGGAAATCGTTGGACAAGCTAGCCGGGAAGGGCTCTCTGCCTACATCACGGGAGAAGGAGCCAACCACCATTACCATGAAGCCATCGAGGGCCACTGCGTATTGATTTTTGCCGGCCACTACGCTACTGAAACCGGCGGCGTAAAAGCGGTGGGCAAACATCTGGAAGAAAAGTTCGGCGTCACCAGCGAATTTCTCGACTACCCAACGGGCTTGTAACCGACGAGCCGCCGGAGGCAGTAACGGTGATATTCCTCCTCAGTCTTCCTGCCCCGCAGAGGTAAATAGCTTTCTTCGGCAAACAAGGAGTTACCTAGGCTTAATGAGACGTTGCTAGTTCCCTCCCACAAACATTAAAAATCTTTGAACAAGGCGTCCAAGCCAGAACGGTAATCGGGGTAGCGCAGTTTTACTCCCAACTCCTGTTTAATTTTTTTGTTCGAGATGCGTTTGTTGGTATTGTAGAAACCTTTAGCGGTTGGGGAAAGATCGGCTTTCTCATAAGGTACCAAGGGCGGCGGTTCCACACCCAGTAAACTACAGGCATATTCCACCGCCTCGACCGGCGGACAAGGGCAGTCGTCACTGACATTAAATATCTCACCGGGCTGGGGATTTTTCATTGAAGCTTCCAGCGTTTGCACAAGATCCTCGGTATGAATGCGGGAAAATACCAGACCGGGTTTATCAATGCGCCGGGCACGCCCCTGTTGCACAGAAACCAGCAAGTTCCTGCCCGGCCCATAAATAGCCACACAACGAAAAACCATCACCGGCAAACCATGATCCTGGCCTATCTTGAGCCAGGCCGATTCCGCTTCAACGCGTCGGCGATTGAGATCGGTAGATCCACGTAAGGGCGAGGACTCATCCACCCAGTCCCCCTGGGCATCGCCATAGACTCCGGTGGAAGAGATATATCCGATCCACTGCAAATGGCTGGCTTTGGAAACCTCTTCACTAAAATTTTTCAGAACCACGTCACCGGAAGGTTGGGGAGGAATGGTGATCAAAAGATGTGTTGCGCTGGAGATGGCTTTAGAAATCTCAGTTGTGGAACGGGAGCCATCAAAAAGACAGGTCGGAATATTTTTAGCTTTGATCGCGTCTTGCCTGTCACCACCCCGGCAGGTACCGGAGACATTCCATCCTTTGGGCAGGAGGCTTTCAGCCAAGGCCAATGAGGAAAAACCCAAGCCAAAACAAAACAACCGGGTAGAAATAATAACCTCGCGATCAAAAAGTGAATCGATATTTATCAAATAATTCGAGCGTTACAACCTTTTTTCCTTCTTTAGAAATCTCTTGCTCAATACGTTTCACCGCCATATTGCGAATAAAAGGAATAGGAATCCGGGAAACTTTTGCCAAAGCATCATCTTCCCATTTCAGCGAGACTTCCACCGGTTCTTCCTTTTCCTTATCTATTTGCTCATCGCGCTTAAGGTCCTCTTCGGTCACTTCCATCCCCATTGCCTGTTTAGCCGATGCAGGCATCATCTTGGTGAACACTTCATCAATAATAGAAACAGTGATCATCTTGTCTCCGCGCTCTCGGGCACGGCCCTCAATGGTCTGCTTAGCCATACCCAGAACAAAGGGAGGCACCTTCTCCATTTTCTCCAACGCTTCCTTGCTCCAAGGTATGCCTTGGGGGGTGGCGAATTCCATATATTCTTTAAACTTTTCAACAATGTCTTCTTTTTTCTCGGTACGCATGGTGAGAAAGTCCTCTATTTCCTCAATCACTTCCACCTTGCGTGGACTTTGCCGCATTTTTTCCTTC
>DODH01000161.1 GCA_003545625.1 Nitrospina sp. | reverse complement strand
ATAATGTATTAGATGTGAAAATCTCCCCCAGGGTCCTAAATTTGGGGACAACTCCCTTCAATCTTTCCCGGCTTTATCCCTGCCACGGATACTCAACCATTCCTTCGCCAGACTTTCAGCTTGCGCGATTTCTTCAGGTGTCATTCTTTTTTTGAGAAAGCCCTTATTGCTCACCGCGCCCGGATCGCCTTTTCCCGCTATGTTGAACCACATGCATGCTTTCACAAAATCCCGCCGAACCCCAACGCCAGTCATATACATCACGCCAATATTATTGGGAGCATCCCTATTTCCTGCTTCCGCCGCTTTCCGGTACCATTTCATCGCTTCTTCATAGTTCCGGGCAACACCTTCCCCCTCTTCATACATCACTCCCAGGTTATTCTGCGCATCCGCATACCCCTGTTCAGCGGAAAGCCGGTAATATTTTACCGCTTCTTCGGAACTTTGCGGAACGCCTTCTCCAAGATCATACATAATTGCCAAAGCATATTGCCCGCGGGGATCATTTTGCCCGGCAAGAATTTCAAATTCCTTCACCGCGGTCGAGTAATCTCCCCGATCAAAAGCGTCTCGTCCTTCCTGATAATCTGCGAACGATGGCATTGCCCACATCAACACCAATACTAATATTACTTGTTTCATAACGCGAATGGCCTTCTCCTTTCTTTTCAGTCCCTAATTCAGATTTTTCCTGAAAAATAATTCAAAAAGAATTTTCCCGGATTATGCAAAACAATACAATGCCATACAATTTCAAATAAAAACATGAATAACACTGATCCAAAGGTAATAAGGTACTCAGGTTGATTTTATCGTCATAAAATGGGAGTATCCGATTCAAAGACAGGACCTGACACCACCAATAATTTGGGCAATTCAAAATGAATGATAATGTTAAAATGATTTTTGGAGGTACAGTCAAAGAGTATATGACTTCTCCTATTCTCTCTGTTGACTCTGAATTTTGATTTTTTTAATTCACCTGCTTTGGGACCAGGGATGGATAGCATTTGGAGGAAAAAACAGGGGCAGGATAATTTCAAGTAATGATTTTAGAAATCACTCAATCGAATTTACCAATGGAACCATCACGAATTCCTATTTCGTAAGCTTTAGTCTCACGGAACAGAACCCCACTTAAAAAGATGAGTCCAATCAGGTTGGGTATTGCCATCAAAGCATTCATCGCATCTGAAATATTCCAAACCAAATCCAGTTTGACTTGAGCACCGATAAACACAAAAATCACCCAAGCATAACGATATAAAAGGATATATTTCCCCCCGGAAATATATTCAAAGCACTTTTCACCATAATATTCCCAGGCAAGAATGGTGGAAAAAGCAAAGGTAATGGTGCCCAGAGTAACCAAAAGTTTTCCCCAATACCCGGGAAGCCCGGCAGTAAAAGCCTGAATAGTCAACGCCACGCCGGTTTCTCCCGAGGTCCACACCCCGGTAGAACTTATCGCCATAGCGGTGACGGAGCAAACGATCAAGGTATCGATAAAAGTTCCGGTCATGGAAACCAGAGCTTGTTTACTGGGGTGATTGGTTCTTGCGGCGGCGGCGACGATGGGAGCGCTCCCCATGCCGGATTCATTGGAAAAAAGTCCGCGTGCCACGCCATAACGAATACAATTTGCTAACGAGGCCCCCACAAAACCCCCAGTCGCGGCAGTTCCTGAAAAAGCATGTTCAAACACCAGCTTTATTCCTGCACCCAATTGGTCCAAGTGCTTGAAAATGACGATCAAGGCCCCGGAAAAATAAATTGCCACCATGAATGGAACCAAATAAGAAGCGACTTCGGAGATTCGTTTGATTCCTCCAATTACCACCATCCCGGTCAAAATTGCGAGGAACATGCCTATGGTTACGCTATTGAGCCCTATGGTTTCTTTCAACGCAGTAGCGGTAGTATTTGCCTGGACCATATTGCCGATACCGAAAGCCGCGCAAGCGCCGAACACGGCAAAGCTCATCGCCAGCCATTTATTTTTCACCCCCTCTTCAAGGTAATACATAGGTCCGCCGGATATTTCGCCTTTATCATTGACTCGGCGAAATTTAACAGCCAGAAAACCTTCACTGTATTTGGTCGCCATGCCCACCAGACCCGTGACCCACATCCAGAAGATGGCTCCAGGTCCACCCAAAGCAACTGCCGTGCTGACCCCGGCTATATTACCAATGCCAACCGTTGCGGCCAGGGCTGTCATCAAAGAGCTAAAGTGAGAGATATCGCCTTGCCCCTGCCGCTCCTTAGAAAATGTTAAACGGAGAGCATAAAAAAGACTGCGGAATTGAATTCCCCGTAACCGAATCGTCAACCAGAAACCGGTGCCCAACAAAAGCACGAGAAGCCAGGGCCCCCACATCAATTGGGCAAAAGCAGCGAAAAAATTATTCATATGACTATTCGTCTGGGTTGGTGAGTTTTAGTTCAATACTTAAACAGGGTTCCTTGCTCAAGGCAGCAATCTTACAATAATTGTTGTAAAAAAGGGAGTCAGAAGCCCATTGCAAGAGTCATGGCTGCTAAGCCAACGAACTTTAAAAAAGCCCGGCGCGGAACATTGGATTTTTGACGGTTACCCATGCGTTTCGTCCGCACAATTCTTTGGACGATTTAACACCCAGGGAATTTGCCGAAAGATCGGCAAAGCCGGACGGTAATCATAACCGAATTTTCTTGAGTGCGACCGATACAGAAAATGGGTGAGGGTCAAGCCCCACGATACATTTACCATACAATCCACTAAAAAAG
>DODH01000011.1:678-3814 GCA_003545625.1 Nitrospina sp. | reverse complement strand
TCGATACCCTGATACAGGTCGTCCCAACATTGTCTGCCTTTACTATCAAACAAACCTTCCTGCCGATAAGGGGTTGCGGTCAACGAAGTGAACGCGATACCGATGAGGCGCACCCGCACCCGGCGCGTAAATAGCTTGCGGAGCAATCCCGCGCCGATCTTAAATAATGTATGATCTTCCGCCGTTGGCATCTCCAGAGTTTTTGATCGGGTCACCGTCTTAAAATCAGAGTACCGCAGTTTCAACGTCACCGTACGGGCAAACAGTTTATTTTCTCTTAGCTGGCCCGCCGCTTTTTCGGTCAGGTAACTGAGTGTGGACTCGAGAAATAATGGGTCTGCCGAGTCCATCTCCAATGTTGTCTCGCGGCTGATGGAGCGCGGGTCTTCTACTTCGCCGATGACCGGACTGTCACTGATTCCCCTGGCCTTGCTATAAAGGGACACGCCCCATTTGCCATAAGCTTCTTCGAGCAATTCAAGTGGCAGGCGAGCAAGGTCGCCCACGGATTTGATGCCCATGCGGCGTAGTTCGGCTCCGCCTTTCGGCCCGATTCCCGGAATACGTCGAACAGGGAGCGGAGCCAGAAACCTTTGTTCCATTCCCGGCGCGATCCACAGCATGCCATTGGGTTTGCAATAAGCCGAGGCGATCTTGGCCAGTAATTTGTTGGAAGCTATACCAATAGAAGCGTTCAATCCCAACTCCTCAAGAATTTCGTTGCGAATTTTTTCCGCCGACTTCAGGACCGGACCGTGCAGTCGTTCGCATCCGGTTAAATCGACAAACGCCTCATCGAGTGACATCGGTTCCACCAAGGGAGAATAGCGCTTTAAAATTTCAAATACCTTTGCCGAGTATTCGCTGTAACGCCGGTGCGAACCACCGAGAAAAATAGCGTGCGGACACAAACGCTTGGCCTGGGCAATCGGCATCGCGGAATGAATACCATGCCCCCTCGCCGCATAAGACGCCGCCGCAACAACTCCTCTTCCCTCAGGATCACCGCCCACCACCACAGGCTTGCCTTTCAGGGATGGGTCGAGCACCTCCTCCACCGATACGAAAAACGCATCCATATCCACATGCAAAATTTTGCGTAGTTCCGTATTCATTACCTAAACTTGCGTAAGACACCAATGACCACGCCCTGGATGGCAAAGTCGCCTTCACGGACGATGATCGGTTTCATATCCGGGTGGGCGGGTTGCAGACGCACCCGGCCTTTTTCCCGATAAAACCGTTTCAAGGTAGCCCGGTCGTTATCGATCAACGCCACCACCGTTTCTCCGTTTTCGGCTACATTGCGCCGTTCCACGATCACGTAATCTCCGTCCTTGATATGGTCTTCGATCATCGAATTGCCTTTGACCCTCAGGACAAAGATGTCCTTGTCCCCGGCATCAGGTAACAGGGCTATCACTTCACGGTGGTCCAGCACCTCAATCGGCTCGCCCGCCGCGATATAACCCAGCAATGAGTATTCCGGTTTTTCCACCACTTCGATTGCCCGGCTCAGGTTATGTTGCTTGCGGATCAATCCCTTCTGTTGCAAATGGACCAAGTGCTTGTGCACCGTTGCCGGGGAACGGAGCTGGAACTGTTTGCCAATTTCCGCGATGCTCGGCGCATAGCCTTTGGAACGGATATGCTCCTTGAGATATTCGTAAATCTCCCGCTGACGTTTGGTGAGATGCATCATTCACTCCCCTGACTTTCTCATATCACTCATACTAGACGAAAAAAACACGAAAATCAAGTCGGCCACGCCGACAGGGAAATGGCAAGAACTCCTAAGGCCGAGAGCACGCTCGCTCGCCAGAAACAGTTATTGCTCACTGGCCCCACGCCGAGTGGTGGCGAAGCGCCGCAGCCAATAGGTCGATATCCGAATAGCCCCACAATGCCCTAAGGCTTATAGCTATAGTTCGCTAATATTTCCTCAAGGCGTAGCCTTGTGGTATTTTTGAGGTGTATGGCAGAGAAACTGAAAATACTGTTTTTGTGTACCGGCAACTCGTGCAGAAGCCAGATGGCAGAAGGCTGGGCCCGGCATTTGAAGAGCGACTCCATCCAGCCATTTTCAGCCGGACTCGAGGCGCATGGGCTCAATCCTAACGCGGTGCAGGTGATGCAAGAGGCCGGGGTCGACATCACCGGTCAGAAGTCACAAAAGGTGAAGGAAGTGGAAACCATTCCTTTTGATTTCGTGATCACCGTATGCGGGCACGCCGATGAGAATTGCCCGGTTTTCACCTGTGCCACCACGGTGGTGCATTACGGATTTGACGACCCACCGAAACTTGCACAAAATGCAAAAACAGAAGAGGAAACCCTGGATCATTATCGCAGGGTACGAGATGAGATTCGCGCCTTCGTAGAAACCCTGCCAGGAATCTTGCGGTGACAATATGAAAAAGATTATCTTTTTGCTGACTCTCGCATTATTTGTGGACTATTCCATTGGTGTCCCGAGTCCGGCGGCGGGCTGGAGCGTACAAAACATCATGGCTCCGTTCCCTAAGGACACCACCACGCGTATTGCCATCGTCGGTGATACCGGAACCGGTGAGCGGGCTTACGCACCGGGTTTTTCTGCCGTGCAAAAAGCCATGCAGGAAACAATGCCGGATGCGTTATTGCATCTTGGCGATTTCGTTTACCAGCCAGAACTGTTTCCCGACTCCTGCCCGGACCGATACATAGAAGAAATCAAAAAAACTTTGGTCGCGCCTTATCCCCTGCGCCTTTTTGTTGCGGGCGATAATGACCTGCCGCCAGAAAAATGGAAACCGAAAGCTTCGGGTTGCTGGGATAAAATCGACCCTCTCGATTCCGGTTTCGATCCTTCGGGCAAACACTCGCCTCGAAATTTTGAAGGTACCCGGGTGGTGGGCAACGCGCTGATAGGGATCATCCATAATTACCCGTGGCAGGACCCAACCCCTTGGTTAGAGCCGCGTATCAAAGAAGCCCGGGAAAAAGGGCTCTGGGTCATTCTCGCCGTCCACGAACCGGCGCTCACCACTGCATGGTATGTGGATAAACGCGACACGATTCTAAAGCAGTTGAATGCTTTACAGCCCGACCTGGTGTTCGCGGGCAACCAGCACTCCTACGAGCGATTTCATCCCAT
>DODH01000011.1:0-275 GCA_003545625.1 Nitrospina sp. | reverse complement strand
ATTGTTTCAGGTGGAGGCGGAGCCACCTTCAAACCTTTTGCCGACATGCAGAAAAATGAAAAGCACACCGCGCCAAAAGATGTATTTGACGCGCTGGCCAAAAGGGCACTGATGAACCATTTTATTATCCTGGATATCTCACGGGATGTTTTGAAAGGAACGGTCTGGCGGGTATGCGTGCAGGATGATCCGGACGATAAATGGAATCCCCGGTGGAAAGCACGAAAAAAATTCTGGGACACGATCACTTTGGAATGCGATGGCAAACCGGAAGG
>DODH01000031.1:4188-4780 GCA_003545625.1 Nitrospina sp. | reverse complement strand
GGTAACCGCCCACATCGCCAATTGGTCCCAAGGCAGGAGGTAGCCGGTGAAACTGAGGAGCAGAGTGAACGTCACCAGAAACACCCCAATGACCCAGTTAAATTCTCTCGGCGGTTTATACGAACCGGTTAAAAAGACCCGAAACATATGCAACCACACGGTGATAACCATTGCGTGAGCCGCCCAACGATGCATATTTCTCATGAGCATGCCGAAGGGAACATCGTATTGCAGGTATTTCATATCGTAATAGGCATATTCCCCAACCGGCCTGTAGTAAAACATCAGGATCACGCCGGTCACCACTGTGGAAAGAAACAGGAGAAAAGTAATTCCTCCCATGCACCAGGTGAATTTTATTCGCAGGGCGTGACGTTGAATTTTTACGGGATGAAGATGCAACCAGACATTACTGGCAATTTGCAGAACACGGTTTCGAGGTGTATCGGCGTAACCATGTCGGAAGCTAGATGTCCATATCTGCGATTCGGTAATTTCCTTGGCAATATCACTGAAGATCTTGCCACTTTTAATTTTATCCATCAATTCCGCTATATTTGGAATCTGTGGTGAATTACTTGCCAAAACTTAA